>JAAAOL010000176.1 GCA_009908885.1 Bacteroidota bacterium
GTCGTCGATGGCTGATGGCGGCGGCACCTCCGGGCGGTCGAAGATGCGCAGGTGGGCGTCCTGGTAGTCGCTGAGGTGCTTCAAGGTGGTGGGGAAGAAGCGTCGTTGGAAATGAAATGGGATCGGCGGCTGGGCAGGTTGTGATAGCCAGCGATCACTCGCGGGCGTCCGTGGTTTCGCTCGGCGTCGCGGCGCCATCTTGCGAAGGGTCGGCCTCAGACGCTTCGGCGGAGGCCTCCTGGTCCGGAGTCGGTTCGTGCGGCTTCTGTCCGCCGGTGATGCCCAGGCGGATGATGGCGTCGCGCTCGGCCTGTGAGATGTCTTCCAGATCTTCGGGCACGATGCCGAGGCGGCGGGCGCGCCGCAGCCACTGCTGCCGGGCCATCGCCTGCATGTCCTCGACCGAGTCGGCCTCGTCCACGATCTCCAGGCCCAGCAGCGTCTCCACCACGTCTTCCATGGTGACGATGCCCCCCATGCCGCCGTACTCGTCCACCACCAGGGCGATGTGTTCGAGGCGATCCAGCAGGCGCTCGAAGAGGTCGGGCAGGGGCAGCGTGTCCGGCACCACCAGCATCTCGCGCTGAAGTTCGCGCAGCGGCGTGTCGTCGTTGCCCTGCGCGGCCTGCAGCAGCAGGTCGTCTTTGAGGACGTAGCCGGTGATGTCGTCGCGGTTGTCGCTGTAGATGGGGATGCGCGAGTAGCGGAATTCTTCCTGCTCGCGCACCACGTCGCCGACGGTCGTCTCCTCGGGCAGGGCGAAGACGACGATACGGGGCGTCATGATGGCCTTCACGCGCAGCGACCCGAAGCGGAACAGGTTCTTGAGGATGCGCGACTCTTCTTCTTCGAAGATGCCTTCCTCCTTGCCCAGTTCGGCCAGGGCCGTCAGCTCCTCACGGCTGACGGAGGCTTCCTCCTGCCCGCGCGAGAGCAGGCGCGTGATGCCGCGCGAGAGCCAGATGAACGGCAGCATGGGCCACTCGATGAGCCGCAGCAGCCGGGCGATGGCCGGGGCCATGCGCCGCCAGTAGAGGGCGCCGAGCGTCTTGGGGATGATCTCGGAGAAGACGAGGATCAGCAGCGTGAGGATGCCGGAGATGACGCCGACCGCCACGTTCTCGAAGACGATGGCGGCCTGCGCGCCGGCTCCCGCCGCGCCGACGGTGTGCGCGATGGTGTTCAGGCTGAGGATGGCCGCCAGCGGCCGGTCGATGTTGTCCTTCAGCGCCCGCAGCTGCTGGCCCGTAGTGCTGCCTTCCTGCTCTTTCGCGGCCACGTACGAGGGCGTCACGCTCAGCAGCACGGCCTCCATGATGGAGCACAGGAACGAGACGCCGAGCGCCAGCATCACGTAAAAAATCAGGAGGGCCATGAGGGCTCAGGACACAAAGACGAAGGCGGTCAGGACACGGATGACCCGTGCCGGTGACGCTGGGCGAGGGTGGGATGGCGTGTAATCGTGTTCACATGAATGCGCCGCCGCCGGGTTCGGTTTCTCTCAGGCCGCTTCCCGATCATCCGGTGAGCGTGCGAAGATGGTTGAAATTGAGCACATCGGCATCCTGACTGCGCAGGTAGCCGTCTAGCCTGAAATCCTCGGTCAGCACCAGATACCGATTCGGGGCTACGGCCATGATGCCGACGTCGGTCAGGCCGAGGTCTGCGAACAAGGGGCGCTGTGCCAGCTGTCCTGCTGGGCGGTGCACTTCAAGAAAGGCATCGATGAGTGAAGTGAGCAACGCAAAGACGCTGGGCCGGACGTGCTCGGGCAGTTGTCCGGAGAGGTTGCTGACTTCGGTGAGAATATGAGGCGTCGTGACGAGCGTGTCGAAGTAATCGACGACCGTGACGAGGAGATCGAAATCTGCCTTTCCGAACATGCTGGTTCGCTTGAACCGGCTGATGAGGTGAGCGTCGTAGCCGCCGACGAGGAGCAGCAGCAACACATTCGTGTCGAGCAGAAGGCCCTTGCCCCGGTACTGAGTGAGGAGTTCATCGATATACTCAAGCATGTTCGAGGGTGCGGATCTTCATCGAGAGGACCTTCCCGGTCTCCGCGTTGATCTCAAACACCTTGTAATGACGTGGATTGAACGTTATTCCGCTCTTTTCCAGACCAACGGTCTTCGAGTAGCCAAGAGTAATCCGCCAGAGGTCTTTGTCCTCGTCATACTCAACCTCCTCGGGCAGCAGGTTTTCGTAGTTTTGATCTTCGTACAGATCATTGAAATAGTCGATCGCGATCTGAACGGCCTCTTTTACGTCGATCATGCCAGATGTCCTCTCGATACCCTGTTTGGGATAGAAAACGCCCACGCGGCGCATACCAGACGTAACTAGATACGAACCCCGTGGGCGTCGGTTCGAGCGGGCGAGCGGGTCAACCGCCTACCGTCGAGGCGTCTTCTTCTGGCGTCTCCGCCACGCCGTCGCCGGAGCGGTAGCCGTTCGTCGGGCCGGAGGTGGCCTCGGCCAGTTCGGGCGTGCTCGTGGCCGTCTCTCCGGCGATGCTGCCGGTAGTCGGCGCCTTGCCGAAGAAGGCCGCCGTGCGCATCGCGAGCGAGTCGAACGCGGAGTACATCACCGGCACGATGACCAGCGTGAGGAACGTGGCGAAGGTGAGGCCGGAGATGATGGCCGTCCCCATCGGGCCCCAGAACTGCGTATTCTCCGAGCCGATCTGGAAAGCCGGGTCCCAGTCGGCCAGCAGGCCCACGAAGTCGACGTTGATGCCGAAGGTGAGCGGCACGAGGCCGAGGATGGTCGTCAGCGCCGTCAGCGCCACCGGGCGCAGGCGCGTGGCGCCGCCCTCGATAATGGCCGCCTGCTTGTCCAGGCCGCGCTGCCGGAGCTGCATCACGTAATCCACCAGCACGATGTTGTTGTTCACCACGATGCCCGCCAGCGAGATGACGCCGATGAAGGTCATCAGGCCGAAGGGCGTCTGCGTCAGCATCAGGCCCAGCATGACGCCCAGGAAGCTGAGGCCGACGGCCACCATGATGATGAGCGGCGCGCTCACGTTGTTGAACTGGGCGATCATGATGAGGAAGATGAGCGCGATACCGATGCCGAGCGCGGTGCCGAGGAAGCCGAAGCTCTCCTGCTGCTCCTCGTTCTCGCCCGTGTACTCCATCGAGTAGCCGCGCGGCAGCTGCTCCCGGTACTCGGACAGGTACTGCTGCACCTGCCCCAGCACGGCCTGCGCGTTGGCGCCGGGCGAGACGTCGCCGGTGATGGTGGCCACGCGCTGCAGGTCGAGGCGGGTGACGGAGCCCAGGCCGCTGCCCACGTCGAAGTCGGCCACGGCGGTGATCGGGATCTGCTGCCCTTCGTACAGGATCGTCAGGTTCTCCACGCTCTCCAGCGTGCCGCGGTCCTGCTCGGCGAGGCGCACCGTGATGTCGTACTCGTCTTCGCCGGTGCGGTACTTGCCCGCCTCGGCGCCGTTGATGGCCGATCGTACGGTCTGGGCGATCTGGGCCGTGTTCAGGCCGAAGCGGGCGGCCCGCTCCCGGTCGATGTCCACCTGCAGCTCCGGGCGGCCCGTGTTCAGGTTGTCGTCCAGGTCCACGAGGTTCGGGATCGCGCCCGTCTCGGCAGCGTCTTCGAGCCGCTGGCGCACGTCCTGCACGATCTGGCGGATCTGCTCGAACTCCGGCCCGGAGATCTCGATGTTGACCGGCGCGCCCGTGGGCGGCCCGGCCTCATCCTGGCCGAAGTCCGTCGTCACGCCGGGCAGGCCCTGAAGCTGTTCGCGCAGCTTGCGCAGCGTCTCCTGGCTGGACTCGACGCGCTCGGCGTAGTCTACCAGGTTGAGCGTGACGCGGCTGCGCTCCGGACTGGAGGCGCCCCCGCCGAAGTCGGCGTCGGCGCTCACGCCCACGTTGACCAGGACCTCCTCGATGTTCTGCCGCACCTCCGGGTTCTCCTCGATCAGCTGGTCGATGCGGTCCTGCGCCTCGGCGGCGATGCGATCGCTGGCCTCGATGTTGGTGCCCAGCGGCGCCTCCATCGTGACGCGGATCAGGTTCGGATCCGTAGTTGGGAAGAACTCGACGCCCGTGGGCGCCACGGCGTACATGCCGATGACGAGGACGAAGACGCCGAGCGTGCTCGACAGCAGGCGCGAGCGGTTGTCGGTCTGGATGAGGGTGCGTCGGCCGGAGCGGTTGAAGAACATCCCGGCCAGACCCGCGACGATGATGAGGGCGGGCAGCAGCTGCAGTTCGAGGATGCGCAGCAGGCCGATCTCGCGCGGGCTGAGGACCATCAGCGTCCCGATGACGAGCGTCACGGCGCCGAAGGCGAGCCCGGCCTTCAGGGTCGTCTTGCCGCCCAGGTACAGGCTCTCGAAGGTGTGCACCAGCACGCCCAGCACGCCCAGCACCGCCAGCAGGCCGCCCGGCACCAGCAGGATCATTCCCGCCGCCTGCCCGGCCGCCGCCTGCACGAGGCCGCCCAGGATCAGCAGGAATACGCCGCCCGTCAGCGCGCCCAGCGCCCCGACGTTGCGCAGCATCGCGTGCTTGACCGAGTAGTCGCGCGAGAGCATCCACTCCAGAAACGTGCGATACCGGTCGATGAGCTTAGGAAGCCCCTGCTGCACGAAGCGGTCGCCGATGGGCTTGAAGATGCGCGTGTGCATCAGGTAGAACAGCGGAATCGCCACCACCAGCACCACCAGCGTCTTCCAGTTGGCGAAGGCCAGGACGAGGCCCAGCAGCAAGATC
>JAAAOL010000283.1 GCA_009908885.1 Bacteroidota bacterium
TTGTCCATGTTGGACTGGAACAGCATTAAGCCGCCGCCCAACACGGCTGCCAATGTCAACCAAAGTGCGAATTTTCCCATGGTGTGCCTCCCTGTGCATGTACCAACGGTTCAACCGGCATGCAGGCGCCGTCCAAAGGAACGACCTACCTGCACGATGTATGTGTTAGATCTCGCGCAGATGCGTATGTACCGGCGCGAGGGGTGTTTAGTTGTTCGTCGTGCTGTTACTACTGCCACCGAAGGGGAGCAAGAGCGTGGATCCGTAATAGACCTCCCGCAGCGTCTCCCGGTCGGTGTCGAACGGCGTGACCATCGCGAAGCGGACCCGCATGTCGTAGATGTCGTCAGAGTCGCACTGCGATCCTGGAGGAGTAGGATCTTCCACGCAATTCTCCGGAGGAGAGTTGATCGTCGGCGCTCCGTTACAGGTCTTGCTGGTTGGAATCGTCCGGCCACACTGGTCCAGCATCTCGACCTTGAAGTAACTGATCAGCGTCGGACTCTCGGCGACGCGCTGATACGTTGCGCTGGGCTTAGCCAGACTATCCCAGCGGACGAGTTTGAAGATCGGAATCGAATCGCCCTCGATGGTACGCGTCTGCAGTGAATCCAGCCGGTACATCGTCCGCATTTTGATGGTCTGCGTCGTGTCGGCAGGATCCTGCACCTTCTGCTGGAAGACGAAGCGCCGCGTCAGGTTGACTGTCCGCGTGCCTCCTCCTTCCGTGATGACGGTGTAGTCCTTGTTCGTCAGTTCCACGAGCGGGTTTTCGTCCGGCAGCCGGTCGCCCATCTGGAGCAGGTTCTCTTCCATCCAGCTGGCAAAGGCTGTGGACTGCGAGCGGATGTAGCTGTTGGCCGTCTGCTCGATCTGTGCCTCTAGCATGCGCTCGCGCGAGGCGAGCAGCAGGAGCACCACCGTGGAGGTGATGACGACCGCCGCAAGGTTGTCCCAGATAAACTGCATAGGTGATTATCGACTGGTGGATGCGGGGCGATGCGGCGTCCGTGCCCATCGCCGGCCGTCTTAATTGCTTTCATCGAAGAAGCCGCGAGACAGCGTGATGGGCTCATCGAGGAAGAGCGACTCGCCGTCCCAGTAGTCCTGCACTTCGACGGTAACCTCTTTCCCGGGCTCACCGTCCTCGGTGAACGTCGTCACCTCCACGTCAACCGTGAAGTTGAAGTCCTTGCCGTTGACCTCGAAGCTGCGAACCGCCTGCTTCATGTTGTGGAAGTCATCGATGTCGTCGCACTCCACGCCGCCGACGACGAGGGTCCCTCCGTCGTGAAACTGCTCGCAGGCGCGGTTATTGCCGAAGCTGCTGTCCGCCTCGAACGGCTGGTTGCCGATGACCTCCATGGCCTCGACGGCGATGGCGCCGCCGATCTCGTAGATCTCCTGCGTCATGTACCGCTGCTGCGAGACGATGAAGTGCTGCTGCGAGTTAAACACGAACAGCGTCGCGATCGACAGCGCCAGGATGGCGAGTAGCGTTTGATTCATGACGAACCCGAGTTGCGGTGTGCGTGAACGGCCCGCACCGGCGTACTTCGGTCGGGCATAGTATTGCTAACAAGAGTTATGCCCTAATTATAAAAATTTTCGCGATATAAATTTATGGATCGATTAATCACAGGCAATTACGATCCTGAGCGCACCATTCGTGCTCTTTTCGCGCGCCGCTCGCTTGTATTCCCGGCTGGTGCTGCGTGTTCGCCGGTCGGCCCGCCCGAGTAACACCGAAACGGGAACGGAAAAACCGAAATTATTTATCATCTGCTTAACTTTGGACGGCGCGGGTCGCCCGACAAGGTGCTCGTTGTCTCATTTCTGGTATCGGTGTGAAACGCGGCGGCCCTTCCCCACGGCCACAGCCGCGCATCGTTGCAGGCCCTTCTCAACGCGTTCGCCGGTCGGGAGTAGGCTGAATCCGTGGTGCGTGGTGCGTGACCCGGAATCCCGACACCCCCACACTCCCAACCTCCCACGCTCCCACACTCCAACACCGCCCATCGAGAATGGTATCACCTCCATGTTCGCGTCTTCCCGGCCGGGGCCGCTCCCCGCACTCCTGATCGCCTGCGCACTCGTAGCAGCGGGATGTGCGTCGCCGTCCTCGCCCGGCGCCTCCGCTACGCGTCCGGACGCCTCGGCGCAGCAGCCACCCGCCGCCACGTCAACCGACGTCGTCCCGGAGCCGACCGCCCCACCCACCGACTCGCTGGTGGCCGCGACGAGAACGCTCGTGCAGGACAGCCTCGGGACCATCTCGACCCGCCGGGGCGACGCGCTGCGCCGCTTCTACGAGCACCGGGCATTCCGTCCGGCGTGGTACGACGACGGACGGTGGCACGACGCCGCCGACAGTCTGACCGCCGTGCTGCGTCGTGCTGACCGCCACGGCCTCGTCCCTGCCGACTACGGGGCCGCCGCCCTCGCCCAAAGCCTTTCCGACACCACCGCAGCGGCGCTGGCGCCCTCGGCCCTCGCTCGGCTCGACGTGCGCCTGACCGCCGCCGCCATCGACTACGCGACGGATCTGTTCAACGGGCGCATCGCCCCCGAGGCCGTCGACCCGGACTGGTACCTGCGCGACGACACGACCGACGTGGGCACGATGCTGACGGATGCGCTGGCGCGCGACAGCGTACCGGGCGCGCTGCGCCGCATGGCGCCCCGCCACCCCGGCTACCAGCGGCTGCAAGATGCCCTCGGCACCTACCGCACCCTCGCCGATGCGGGCGGGTGGCCGACCGTGCCCGCGGGCGACGTGCTCCATCCGGGTGACACCAGCGCCCGCGTGCCGGTGCTGCGCGAGCGCCTCGCGATGACGAATGATCTGCCTGCACCCGACGCCCTCGAACGTGACAGCGCCTACGACGCCGCCCTCGCCCGCGCCGTCCACCACTTTCAGCAGCGCCACGGCCTGACGACCGACAGCCTGCTGGGCCCCTCCACCCGGGCCGCCCTCAACGTCCCCGCCACCGAGCGGGCGCGGCAGATCGCCCTCAACATGGAGCGGTGGCGGTGGCTTCCCGACGACCTCGGGAGGCGCCACGTGCTGGTCAACATCCCGGCCTTCCGCCTCAAGGCCTACCGGGACGGCGACCTCGCGCTCCGCATGGACGTCGTCGCCGGGGCCGCCTACCAGAGCCGCGAGACGCCGATCTTCGCGGACACGATGGAGTACGTCATCTTCCGCCCGTTCTGGAACATCCCGCCCGGCATCGCCAACGGGGAAATTCTGCCGAAGGCGCGCGGCAACCGGGACTACCTCGTCGACAACAACTACCAGATCGTCAGCCATTACGGCCCCGGCGCCGAGGTGTACGACCCGTACGCGACGAGCCTGGATCGGGTGGCCTCGGGGGAGCTGCGGCTGCGCGAGAAGGCCGGTCCGACCAATGCGCTCGGCCTCGTCAAGTTCATGTTTCCCAACGAGTACGCCGTCTACCTCCATGACACGCCCGCGGATCACCTCTTCTCGAAGGTCGAGCGGGACTTCAGCCACGGCTGCGTGCGCGTAGAACGGCCCGAGGACCTCGCCGTCTTCGTCCTCAGCGAGAAGGACGACTGGACGCGGGACCGCATCCGTCGGGCCATGCACCAGGGCTCCTGGCAGCAGGTGGATCTCGACGCGCCGATTCCGGTCTATCTGGCCTACTGGACGGCGTTCGTCGACCCGGACGGCACCGTAAACTTCCGCCAGGACGTCTACGACCACGACGGCGCCCTCGACCGGGCACTGCGCCAGTCCGCGCCCGATCAGAACACGTAGCTCCCTCCTTCCATCAGCCCTCCGTCCCAATGCGGACGCTGCTTCGACCTCTCGGCTACCTGCTCGTCCCCCTGCTGGTGCTGGCTCTCCTCGCCGTCACCTTCCTCACCGACGAGCCCTCCCCGACGCCGCCCCCACCGGCGGCGACCGACAGGGTGAAGGTGGACGCCGACTCCGCCCGCCCGGCGACCAAGGCAACCCCGGACTTTTCGCCGGGAACGACGTCGTTTGCCGTCAAGGTGCGCGACGACGTGATTCCGTACGAGGTGCTGGGCCTCTTCATCATGCCCGGCGAGACGGTGGCGCTGGAGGCCGTCTTTACGCAGGGACGCGGCGCGGTCACGGTGAGCGCCGAACAGGGCGCCCTCACGCCGACCGGCCCGGAACGCTGGACCTGGACCGCCCCCGACCGGCCCGGCCTCTATCCGATCCACGTCACGGAGACGCGGGCGGGCGAGACGATCACGCTCAACGCCTTCGTCAAGGTGCCCTTCAGCCACGACCGGCGCGCGCTGAACGGCTACGAGATCGGACGCTACCAGGCGCGCCCGCTGCGCGGCAACCCCGTGTACGACCGGCCCGACGGCTTCGTCGAGGTGACGCCTGCGAACCGCAACGTGCGCGTCGCGCCGCACTTCACCCTCGGCCAGTTTCTGTGCAAGCAGGACCGGACGGACTATCCGCAATACCTGCTGCTGCGCGAGCGGCTGCTGCTCAAGCTGGAGATGATCCTGGAGGAGGTGAACGACCGGGGCGTCCCTGCTCCGACGCTGCACGTGATGAGCGGCTTTCGGACGCCGCACTACAACGCCTCCATCGGCAACCGGACCAAATACAGCCGCCACCTCTACGGCGGCGCGGCGGACATCTTCGTGGACGTCGACGCGGACGGCGCGATGGACGACCTGAACGACGACGGGCGCGTCACGCGCGC
>JAAAOL010000136.1 GCA_009908885.1 Bacteroidota bacterium
GACGGGCGACCTCGCCGCCAGCCTGCACCACAAGGCGGTGCTGCTCCACGCGCGGGGCGCCTACGACGCCGCCGACTCGCTCTACCAGCGGGCGTTGCAGATGCGCCGCGACCGGGCGGCCCCGTCTGACGTCGCCGAGACGCTCGACCACTGGGGGCAGCTGTACCACGACCAGGGGGCGTACAACCTGGCCGATTC
Organism: Bacteroidota bacterium; assembly: GCA_009908885.1. Classification (GTDB taxonomy): domain Bacteria; phylum Bacteroidota; class Rhodothermia; order Rhodothermales; family JAAAOL01; genus JAAAOL01. Next base: position 199 of record JAAAOL010000136.1, read on the forward strand.
CCTCTACGGGCAGGCGCTCGCGCTGCGCCGGGAAGCCTTCGGCGCGGGGGATCACCGCATGGCGTCCACCCTCAGCAACCTGGCCGTCCTGCGGCACGACCAGGGGCGCTACGACGTGGCCGACTCGCTCTATCGCACGGCGCTGGCCCTCAACCGCGCTCGCTACGGCACCGCCCACCCGGTCGTGGCGAGCGATCTCAACAACCTGGCCACGCTCCTCTACGCGCAGGGGGCGACCGCCGAGGCCGAGTCCACCTTCCGCGAGGTGCTCACGATCCGCCGTCAGCTCTTCGACGACGACCACCCCGACGTAGCCACGGCCCTCAACAACCTGGCGGCCCTCGTCAGTGATCGCGGCGACATCGCGGGGGCGGAGGCGCTCTACCGCGAGGCCCTGTCGATTCGGCGACGAGCCTTCGGTCCCAACCATCCCCGCGTGGCGACGAGCCTGAACAATCTGGCCTGGGCGCTCTACGAGCAGGGCGACCTGGACGCTGCGGAGCCGCTCTACCGAGAAGCCCTCGCCGTCCGCCGTCGCACGCTGGGCGACGACCACCCGAGCGTAGCCATCAGCCTCAACAACGTGGCGCGGCTGCTGCAGGCGCGGGGGCAGTACGCCGACGCCGAGCCGCTGTACCGCGAGGCGCTGGCGCTCCGCCGCCGCACGCTGGGCGACGACCACCCGTATACCGCGCTGAGCCTCTACAACCTCGCAGGCCTGCTGGACGAGCGCGGCACGCCCCGGGCCGCCGAGCCGCTGTACCGGGAAGCCCTCGCCATCCGCGAAGCCACGCTGCCCGGCGATCACCTCGCCATCGCCGTCAACCGGCTGCATCTGGGGCAGTGCCTGATGACGCTGGAGCAGTACGCCGAGGCCGAGACGCTGCTCGTCGGCAGCCTGCCCATGCTCACCGAGCACCTCGGCGAGGACGATGCGCTTGTTGCCGAGGCCCGCAGTTACCTGGCCGACCTGTATGCCGCCACGGGCCGACCCGCGCACGCGGCGTCCTACACGGTCCCGGCACAGCAGCCGTGACGGCGTCCGTCGATTCTGCTTGAAGGAGGCTGCCCCTCCGGCGTAGGTTGTAGCCCGAGACCCTCTGCGTACCACGTATCGGACGGCTGTCATGCCCGAAGTCGAACCCCTAGCCCCACCCACCGAGGCGCCCACCAGGAAGGAGCGTCCCACCCCGACCGAGCAGGAGATCCACCTGCCGCAGTACCACGTCATCCTGCTCGACGACGATGATCATTCCTACGCCTACGTCATCGAGATGCTGGGCGCCATCTTCGGGCACTCCAAGGCGAAGGCGTTCAAGATGGCCGTCGAGGTGGACGCCACGGGCCGCGTCATCGTGGACACGACGACCAAAGAGCGCGCCGAGCTGAAGCGCGACCAGATCCACAGCTACGGCCCGGACTGGCGCATCGAGCACTGCCGGGGCTCCATGCAGGCCGTCGTCGAGCCGGCGGGGGAAGAGAGGTAGGCCGGTCGCCTTGTTGCAGAAATACGCGCAATGTATCTTGGCAACCTAAGTTGCCGAAATATAGGCTGATTATTTGACGATATTATAATCGGGCGGGCCGGGTCTCCAGATGGACAAATCAGCGGTTCCCAAGTACCACGAGCTATTCAATCCGCTCCTGTCAGCGCTCCATGAGTTGGGCGGCTCGGGGACGGTCAGCGAGATATTCGAAACAGTGGCTGAACAGTCGGACCTTCCCGACCAGGTCGCTGAGGTTCCTCACAACCCCGAGAAGAGCAATCGCACCGAGCTGGAATATCGTCTGGCGTGGGCGCGGACGTACCTGAAAAAGTACGGGCTCATCGACAATTCCGAGCGCGGCGTCTGGATCATCGAACCGGAGAAGCGAGACATAGTCTCGGTAGATCCTGATGACGTGGTTCGGACGGTGCGCGACCAGATGCGCCAGGAGCGCGAAGCGCGCGATGCCGAGGACGATGAGGACATCCCCGAGGCTGAAGAAACGTGGCGCACGCAGTTGCATCGCGTGCTGACGCAGCGGCTTTCTCCGGAGGCCTTCGAACGTCTCACCAAGCGACTTCTCCGCGAATCCGGCTTTAATGAACTACACGCGGGGCAAGCCCCGCGGTATCGGTGCTAGTCGTCGGTCTGGTCGAACAACCCCATCTGATTCTGATGCAACGTCTCATACTCGCCCGACCGGCCCTGCTTCTCCACGTAGCGACGGATCACTTCTTCGCTCCCGTGCCGACCGACCGTGGTGATGAAGTAGCCTTTTCCCCAAAACTCTCCACCCCAGAGCTGCCGCTTGACCTTAGGCGCACGGCGAAAAACCTCTCGCGCGGTGATGCTCTTTATCGTACGGACGATCTTCGTCGGACTGTAGCTCGGAACCGACTGCAAGAGAAAGTGCACATGATCCCGGTCGGTACCAATCTCAAGAAACTCGATCTCGTAGCGCTTCTCGATCCCCAGGCAGACCTTCCTGAGCACTGCGTCCACCTCGGTATCGAAGACGACGCGTCGGTACTTTGCGGGAGAGACCATGTGATAGATCAGAACCGAGACGTTGTGGCTCTTGTGAACGTATCTGCTCATACTCCACAATAGCGCCAGCGCCTATTGCGAAGCAAGCTTCGGGGAATGCGACCCGTAGCGATTCAAGTCGAGGTGACGGGGCGTTCTGGAGATGGTGGTGTAGATGGGAAAGGGATCATCCAGATCAACGGATTCCTGAGTTTCCACGTCGTCTTCCAGTGCAAGCGATATCAGGGCTCAGTCTCAGCAAGCGCCATTCGTGATTTTCGAGGAGCGATGGTCGGTCGTGCCGACAAGGGGCTCATGATTACTACCGGGTCGTTCACGCGCAGCGCGATCCGGGAAGCGACGCGGGATGGTGCACCGCCCATCGATCTTGTAGATGGAGACGAACTGGCCGAGAAACTGAAAGAGCTGGATCTAGGCGTGGAAACCGAACTGGTGGAGCGAGTTACAGTCGATGAGGAGTGGTTCGATCAAATATAGAGCCGACAGGTGGTGAAGAAGGGTCGAGATGTTTAGCGTTCTACCAGGACGCTATGTTTCGGCACGGACGAGTGTAACGGTGGGGGCGGGTAGTCTCAATTGCTGCGCCTTTGGTTCGTGCTGCCAACAACTGCTTGCCGATCATGCTCCTGCGACGCCAAGATGCACGCCGTCAGGTGCTACTGATCACGTACTCAGGATGTCCATGACCATACTCTACTTTATCGCTGGACTGGTCTTTCTGGTAGTCGGTGCGGAAGCGCTGGTGCGCGGTGCTTCTCGCCTGGCGGCGTTTCTCGGCATTTCGCCGCTCGTCATCGGGCTGACCGTTGTGGCGTTCGGCACCAGCTCGCCAGAGTTGGCGGTGAGCATCAAGTCGGCGCTTTCGGGGCAGGCGAGCATCGCCGTGGGCAACGTCGTAGGTAGCAATATTTTCAACGTGCTGTTTATCCTCGGCCTCTCAGCCCTGATCGTGCCGCTCGTGGTGTCGCGGCAGCTGGTGCGGCTCGATGTGCCCTTGATGATTTCACTGTCTGTCCTCGTCCTGGTGCTGTCGTTAGACGGACAGTTCAGCCGCGTAGATGGTCTCCTGCTGTTCGCGGGGCTCGTCGTGTATTCTTCGTTTCTGGTGTTCCAGAGCCGCAAGGAGAGTGCTGAGGTGCGAGCGGAATACGGGAAAGAGTTTGCCGCCGATTCGGAGGCCAAGAGCAGCTGGGTGACGAATACGTTGATGGTGGTAGGGGGACTCGTGTTGCTCGTGGTCGGGTCACGCTGGCTCGTCGAGAGCGCCGTATCGTTTGCCACCTACCTAGGCGTGAGCGAACTGATCGTCGGGTTGACGATCATCGCAGCGGGCACCTCGTTGCCGGAAGTGGTTACCTCAGTCATCGCGGCGATTCGTCGCGAACGAGATATCGCCGTTGGGAATGTGGTCGGCAGCAACATCTTCAACATCATGGGGGTTCTCGGACTGGCCAGCATCGTCGCGCCGTCGGGTATCGAGGTGTCGATCGCGGTGATCGGGTTCGACATTCCGATCATGATTGCGGTCGCGCTGGCCTGCCTGCCCATCTTTTTTACAGGTGGCGTGATTAGCCGGGCGGAGGGAGGCGTGTTGCTGGGGTATTACGCGGCCTACACGCTGTATCTCGTCCTGGCCGCCTCCCACCACGATGCGTTGCAGGGATTCAGCGCGGTCATGCTGTATTTCGTGATCCCGTTGACGGGGGTGATCCTCACCCTCGTCGTACTGCAAGAAGTGCGCGGAACGGGCAAGGAAGGCACCCGATGATCCAGGGGCGCTACCACGAACGGATGTGCGAACGGGCACTCAGGTCGGCCGCGTGGCCTCAGACGAGCACGCGCTCCACGGCGGCGACAAATGCTTCGGCCTGGCGGAGGGCGTCGGCAGCGGTTTCCAGCGAGAAGGTAGCACCGGAAACGTAGTCAGCATCCTGGCGCAACTGGAATAGGTATGCCAACGAGTGACTGTGCTCGTCG
>JAAAOL010000140.1 GCA_009908885.1 Bacteroidota bacterium
CACGACCGCCGCCGTCGAGGGCGAGATGTAGTCGGGCGTGTCCGTCGCCACCACGATCAGGTCGATATCGTCCGGCGTCAGGCCCGCGTCCTGCAGGGCGGCCTCAGCGGCAGCGACGGCGAGGTCGGAGGTCGTCTGATCCTCGGCGGCGTAGCGCCGCTCGTAAATGTTGCGCTGCGTGCGCAGGAAGGTGTCGACGTCCTCGTCGTAGTAGTCGTCGAAGTAGCTGTTGGGCACCATGTGCTCGGGGGCGTACAGGCCGGTGCCGGTAATCGTTGCTCGTCGCATAGAGGGACCGATTCGAAGGTGGCGGCGATGGCGCGTAGGGAACGGCCACGGCGCCGCCGGGGTGGGGCCGGAAGCGCCGTGGGTTCCCGTGTGCGCGTCAGCGGAGGCGACTAACGCGCGGTGCCGGCTTAGAAGCGCAGCCCGGCGAAGGCATACTCGATGCCGACCCACGCGAAGCGGCCTCGGATCGGGGAGCCGAGCACGTCCACGCCCTCGTCGTCCAGCAGGTTGGTCACGCTGGCCTTGATCGACAGGCCGTACTGCGGGATCGTGTAGCCCGCCGTCAGGTTGAGCACGAACCGCGACGGCACCTCGCCGTCGTCGTAGAACAGCTCGCTGTCCCAGTAGCCGGAGCGGAACTTATAGGGTGCCTGCCAGCGCCCGCTCACGCTCACGAAGTAGTTGTCCAGCCCGTAGTCCTTCAGCGTGACGACGCCTTTCAGCTTCGTCTCGGGGATGTTGAGCAGGAGGCTGTCCTGCGCCGAGGACTCGTCCAGCGTGAAGCTCTCCAGCGAGATCAGCGAGACGTTGCCCGAGAGGGTCAGATAGTCGCTGGCATATACGTTGACGCCCACGTCGAGTCCGGCGATCTCAGCCTCCCCGAAGTTCACGTAGGTGAGGAGGCCGTTCAGCGCGGCGTCGTCGGCCGGGGCCGTGACGGGCGTCGTGCCATCGTCCTCGAACGGAATCGTGTTGATGCCGTCGGCCACCACAGAGAGCGGGCTGATGAAGTTCTGATACCACGAGTAGTAACCCACCACGTCCACGTACACCCGGTTCGCGAAGACGCCCTTGTAGCCCAGTTCGGCCGCGTTTACCTCCTCGGGCTCCAGCGCGCTGATGGTGCGCACCGTCTCGCCCGTCGGGTTCTTGATCACGTACCCGTCGATGTTGCCGAGGGCGTTCAGGTAGTAGCCCGGCGCGGCCAGGATGGGGATGAACAGGTTGTTTTCCAGCACCGTCGGGCTCTTGAAGGCGCGGTTGTAGCTGACGCGGATATTTTGAGCCGGGGCCACGGTGTAAACGGCAGCCGCCTTCGGGCTGATCTGCGTGTCATAGTTGCTGTGATCGTCCACGCGGGCGGCCCCGACGAGGCGCAGCCGGTCGTCCAGCGTCTTGTAATCGAGCTGGAGGTACCCGCCGAACTCGGTGGCGTCGATGTCCTCGTCGTTGGCGTCGGCCAGGAACGTGCCGTCGGAGTCGGGCTGGTAGTTGCGGTACTGCACGCCCGTGATGAGCGTCAGGTCAGAAATATCCCGGCGGTACTGGATCTCGGAGTCGTACAGCACGCCCCGATCCACGAACGAGTTGGCCTCGCGGAGCGACTCCAGGTCCACCTGATCGAGCGACTGCCCCGTCGTCGCCATGACGGCACCCGCACCCTGCGCCACCGCGTTGAGCTGGTACGTGTCGCCCGCGTCGTTCTCGGTGCGGGTGACCTGGGCATACCAGTTCGGGTTGCTCAGCTGCAGCGTCTGATACTGCACCTGCCAGTCCCGGATGTGATTCCGGCCGTTGTTGGTCAGGCCGAAGTTGTCGTTCTCCGAGAAGCCGTAGCCGCCCTTCAGTTGCCAGTCGCTGAAGCGGTAGTAGAGGCTGCCGTCCACCTTCCACGAGTTGATGCGGTAACCGTCCAGGTCATCCACCAGGTCGCCCTCGAAGACGGGCTCCAGCGCCGGGTTGGTGTCCGTGCCGTAAAAATGCGTGCTGGACTCCGGGTCCGGCTCGAAGTCGTTCGCTTCCAGGTACTGCCCGGTCACCTTCCAGCCGAGGTCCTGGTTGACGAGCCCAGCGGCGCGGAAGGTGCCGTCCAATAGCTCGCGCTGGCCGCCGCGCACGAACATCGACAGGCCCGACTGATCCCACGGGTCTTTGGTGATGACGTTGACGACGCCGGTGTGTGCGTTCGGGCCGTAGAGCGCCGAGGCAGGCCCAACGACGACCTCAATGGATTTCACGTCGAGCGGAGCGGTGGGGAGGAAGTTGCCCTGGGGCAGCCCGGTGCCGGGCAGCTGGGCCACGCGTCCGTCCACCATCGACAGCATGCGCGTGTTGAAGTGGTTGTTGAAGCCGCGCGCGGAGATGCCCTGTCCGTTGATGCCGACCTCCACGAAATCGATGCCTTTGAGCGTGGAGAGGGCCGAGAGGAACGTGCCGCCGCCGGTCGTCTCCAGGTTCTCCGCCGTGATCGTCTCGATCGTGACGGGGGCTTCGAGCACCTTCTCCGCCTCGCGAGAGCCGGTGACTACCAGCTCCTCACTCAGCAGCACCGTCTCTTCCAGCAGGATGTCCTGCTCGGTCGTGGCGCCGGCCCGCACGGTCACCTCGACGGTAGCCTCCCGGTAGCCGACGAAGCGAGCGAGGAGCGTGTAGGTGCCGGGGGGCACGTTTTCGATGGCGTAGGTGCCGTCGGCCGTCGTCGACGTGCCGCGGTTGGTGTCCTCCAGCAGTACGTTCGCGCCGGGGAGCGGCTCGTCGGTATCCGCGTCCCACACGCTGCCGGTGATGCGGCCGTCCTGCGCGACGGCCAGGTGGGTGAGCCCCAGGAAAACGAGCAGAAGGCATGTCGTCCAGCGAGTCATAGCGCACAGTCGGTTGAGCGAGTGATAGAGGCGAGCATGGGGGGCGCCGCTACGTCCGCTGGAGGTGCCCGAAGGCTCAACTCGGGAGGTCGAGGTCCTGACGGGCCTGCTCCCACTTCGCCGAGAAGTCCTGGTAGAAGGACTCCATCAGCGTGTAAAAGGCCTTCATGTGCTCCAGATTGCGGATCGTGTCGGCATGGGCCTCGGCGTCCTCCTCACGGAAGCGCGCCAGAAATTCCGCCGCCAGCGTGCGGTTGCGGCGGACGGTGGCCATGTTGAATTTGAAGTTGTTATAGAAGATGTCCGGGTGGGCGACGTAGTAATTGCGCCGGTTCTTGGGACCGTTCACCTTGCGGGCCAGCTGGATGCTGGCGAGTTCGCGCACGGCGCTGGAAATCGGTCCCTTCGAGCGATCCAGCAGGGTTGCCATGTCGTCCAGCGACACGGGATCGGGCTGGGTGAGCAGCAACCCCACGATGAGCCCCTTCACGCGCTTGAGGCCGTACGATTCGTAGATGTTGCCGAATTCCTCGACCAGCGCCTGCTGCGTCGGGGTGAGCGTCTTATTGGTGTCGTCGGTGGACATTCGCGTCTGACAGCTTGATGAGCACGAAGGTGAGGACGCCGGCAGCATGGCGGCGTGGCACGAAGGTACAACGACCGGAGCCGCCGTGCAGGCCCTCCTCACCAGCGTCGCCGTCGCAAGCAGCGAACCGCTGAAGGCAATACGTGCTCATCATTTGCAACGTTTGAAACTTTTCAAACGTTTGAGACAAATAATAGGAAGCGCTTCCGGCCTTGTCAAGGGAAAGGGCCAACTTTTTGAATCTCGCGCGGAGTTCGGCGTCAGATCACCCGTTGCGTCAGATCCCCCTCCGCCCGTTCATCCGTCCCCACATCCATACCTCCACACGTTCCCCGCGCACCCCGAGTTCAGCGTGCAGGAGCCGTGTCGAATCACCACTGGCACCGGTGCTGGCCTCAGCCGATATCCCGCAGAAACGCGTGCAGGGCGGCGTTGAAGGCGTCCGGATGCTCCGCCGGGAGGGCGTGATGCGTGTCCGGGATGACGACGACCCGCGCATCGGGCAGGCGCTCGGCGTAGCGGCGTTTGTGCGCGGGCGGCGTGTAGTCGTGCTCGGCGGTGAGGACGAGCGTCGGACAGGTGATCTCCGGCAGGCGTGCGCGAATGCTCCAGCCGACGATGGCGTCGATCGCGTCCAGGTAAGCCCGCTTGTCGTTCTCGGCCCACCGCTCCACGAACAGGTTTCGCTGGAGGTCGTGCTCCTCGCGAGGAAACAGGCGGCGGCTCAGCACCCAGCCGACGGCGCGCATCCCGAAGAGGCGGATGAACTGCTTGCGCCGCCACGTCTGGAAGCGCCGCTGCCAGGTGCGCGGCACGACCTCGACGTAGCTGTTGGCCACCGTCAGCGAGCGCACCAGGCCGTCCGTGTCCGCGGCCAGTTGGAGCCCCACCATGCCGCCCATCGAAATGCCGACGACGTGGACCTGCTCGGCGTCGAGGTGCTGGAGGAGCGCTACCACGTCGCGCGCGAAGAGGGGAATGGAGTAGGGGCCGGACGGCTTGGCCGAGCGCCCGTGCCCGCGCAGGTCGACGCGGATCACCCGATAGCGGTCCTCGAAGTGCGGCAGCTGCGCCTGCCAGTCGCGCGTGCTGGACCCCAGCCCGTGAAGGAACAGCAGCGGCGGCCCGTGCCCGGCCACGTCGTAGAACAGGCGGCAGCCGTTGACGGACAGGTGAGGCATGACGACTGATACTGATTCAGATTGTTGATGTCTGGATCCTGATGTCGCCTGTCGTGGTGCGTGGTTC
>JAAAOL010000361.1 GCA_009908885.1 Bacteroidota bacterium
GAAGGCGCCTCCAAGCAGCAGGTCACCGACGCGATGGATGGTCACGTCCTTGCCGCGACGGACCTGATGGGCACCTTTGCCCGATGATCACCGGTCGGCCATACGTGTTTGCCGGGGGCGAAGAAGGCCGCATCCGCTCGCAACTCAGCTCCGGCCCGGGGCCCGTAACCAGCACGCTGTCGGCCGCATCGGGTGTATCCGGTCACCAGCCAGCCAACCACGATGCCTGTCCACAATGCTGACGTGGCGTCCATCTTCGACGAGGTGGCCGACCTGCTCGACATCGAGGGGGCCAACCGCTTTCGCGTGCGGGCCTACCGCAACGCCGCCCGCACCATCGGCCAGCTTTCCCAGCCCGTGGCCGACCTCTTGGCCGAGGGCAAGGACCTCAGCGAGCTGCCCGACATTGGCGACGACCTGGCCGGCAAGATCGAGGAGATCGTCGAGACAGGCACCCTCTCGCTGCTCGACGAGCTGGAGCAGCAGACAGCGCCCGCGCTGGCCGATCTGATGCGTATCCCGGGCCTCGGCCCGAAGCGTGTGCGTGCCCTGCATGAGGCGCTCGGCCTCACCTCGGCCGAGGAGCTCAAGCGCGCCGCGGAGGCCGGGCGCGTCCGCGAAGTGGAGGGCTTCGGCGAGAAGCTGGAGCAGACCATCCTCGACCGGCTGGAGGCGGCCGGCGCGGAGGAGCGTCGCTGGCTGCTGGCTACTGTCGAGCCGGTCGTCGAATCGCTCGTGGCGCACCTGGAGGCGCACGACGCCGTCGAACAGATCGACGTGGCCGGCAGCTACCGGCGCCGCAAGGAGACGGTCGGCGACCTCGACGTGCTCGCACTCAGCGACGACGGACCGGCCGTCGTCGCCCACTTCGTGGAATACGAAGACGTCGACGAGGTCGTGCAGCAGGGCGACACGCGCTCGTCCGTCGTGCTCCGCTCCGAGCTGCAGGTCGACCTGCGCGTCGTGCCGCCCGCAAGCTACGGCGCGGCGCTCCTGTACTTTACCGGGTCGAAGGCCCACAACATCCGCCTGCGCGACCGCGCCATCGAGGACGGGCTGAAGCTGAACGAGTATGGCGTCTTCCGCGCCGAGGACGATGACGGCGAGCGGATGGCCGGGGCCACGGAGGAAGAGATATACGACCTGTTCGACCTGCCGTACATCGTGCCCGAGTTGCGCGAGGACCGCGGCGAACTCGACGCCGCCGCGGATGGCACGCTGCCCGACCTGGTCACCCGTGACGACCTGCGCGGCAACCTGCACACGCACACCACCGACAGCGACGGGCGCGCCAGCATCGAGGCGATGGCCGAGGCAGCCCGGGCCCGCGGCCTCGACTACCTCGCCATTACCGACCACTCGCCGAACGTCGCCGTCGCGCAGGGCCTCGACGCCGACGGGCTCCGTGAGCAGATCGACGCCATCGACCGGCTCAACGACGAACTCGACGGCATCCGCCTCCTCAAGAGCATCGAGGTCGACATCCTGAAAGATGGCTCGCTGGATTTGCCCGACGACGTGCTGGAACGGCTCGACCTGCGCGTGTGCGCCATCCACTCCAGCTTCGACCTGCCGGAAGATGACCAGACGGAGCGCGTCCTCCGTGCGATGGACAATCCGCTCTTCAACATCTGGGCGCATCCGACGGGGCGGCGCCTCAACGAGCGGCCGCCCATTGCCCTCGACCTCGACCGCCTCATGGAGGCCGCCGTCGAGCGCGGCTGCTTCCTGGAGCTCAACGCCCAGCCCGAACGGCTCGACCTGAGCGACGTGTACTGCCAGCGCGCCAAGGAGCTCGGCCTGAAGCTCGCCCTCGGCGCCGACGCCCACTGGGAGAGCGGGCTTGACGCGTTGCCGTACGGCATCGACCAGGCCCGCCGCGGTTGGCTCGAAGCCGATGACGTCCTCAACACGAGGCCATGGAGCGAGATCGCGCCGCTCTTCGACCGGTAAGCCGGTGTGTGCGCTGCGCCCCGCGTTCCGATCATCCAGCCCGTCCGCCATGCCCGACGTAGAGACCCAGCCCGCCATCGACCTCGACGCCATCGACACGGAGGACGCCGCCGCCGAGGCCGCGGCGCGGCTGCGCGAGGCGCTGCAGTACCACAACTATCGCTACTACGTGCTCGACGATCCGGTCGTCTCCGACGCCGAGTACGACCGAATGCTCGACCAGCTCCAGACGCTGGAGGAGGCGTACCCAGACGTCCGCACGCCCGATTCGCCGACGCAGCGCGTGGGCGGCGCGCCCCGCGATGAACTCGGCACCGTGCGCCACCCCGCCCCGATGCGCAGCCTGAAGTCGGCTTACGCGGAAGAGGACGTGCGCGCCTTCGATGAGACGTGCCGCACGGAGCTGGACGTGGAGCGTGTCGAGTACACCGCCGAGCCCAAGTTCGACGGGCTGGCCGTCGAGCTGGTCTACGAAGACGGACAGCTCGTGCAGGCCGCCACACGGGGGGACGGCCGGACCGGCGAGGATATCACGGCCAATATGAAAACGATCGAGGAGGTCCCCCTTCGATTGCGAACGGAGAAGCGCTCCGCGCCCGAGCGGCTCGTCGTGCGTGGCGAGGCCTACATGCGCAAAGACGAGTTCAACGCCTTCAACCGCGAGCGGGTCGAGGCTGGGGAGGACCCGTTCGCCAACCCCCGCAACGCGGCGGCCGGCAGCCTGCGCCAGCTCGACCCGAGCGTGACGGCCGAACGGCCGCTGCACATCTATTTCTACGAGGTGGCGCCCGGTGAGGACCGCGACTTCGACACGCACGCCGACGCACTCGCCGCACTGCCCGAATGGGGCCTGCGCGTGTGCGAGACCCACGTCCACCGCTGCGACGGCATCGACGACGCGCTCGCGCACCACGCCGATCTGGAAGCGCAGCGCGACGACCTGCCCTACGAGATCGACGGCGTCGTGATCAAGGTGAACGACCTCGCTGCGCACGACACGCTGGGCGTCCGCCAGCGCGACCCGCGCTGGGCCATCGCCTACAAGTTTGCCCCGCGTCAGGCCACGACGACCATCGACGACATCATCGTGCAGGTGGGCCGCACGGGGCGCATCACGCCCGTCGCCAAGCTGGAGCCTGTCGAGATCGGCGGCGTGGAGGTGAGCCGCGCCTCGCTCCACAATCAGAACGAGATTGACCAGAAGGATATCCGCATCGGCGACACCGTGCTCGTCGAGCGCGCGGGCGACGTCATCCCGTACGTCGTTAAGGCCATCCCCGACGCGCGCGACGGCTCGGAAGCGGCCTACCACATCCCGGACGCGTGCCCGGTCTGCGGCGCCGAGGTCGTGCTGAGCGACGACAAGAAGCAGGCTTTCTGCACGGGGGGCATGACGTGTCCGGCCCAGCTGCGCGGGCGGCTCACGCACTACGCCTCGCGCGAGGGGATGAACATCGAGGGGCTGGGGGAGAAGCGGGCCGCCCAACTCATCGACGCCGGCCTCATCGAGTGCATCTCGGACCTGTACGCGCTGGAGAAGGACGACCTGCTCGAACTCGAGCGCTTTGCCGACACGTCGGCCCAGAACCTGCTCGACGAGATCGCGGCCAGCCTGGAGCAGGATCTCGACCGCTTCCTCTACGCGCTCGGCATCCCGCTCGTCGGCGCGCACGGGGCCCGTCTCCTGGCCACCCACCTCGGCGACCTCGACGCCATCATGGCGGCGAGGGAGGAAGAGCTGCAGGCCATCGGCGACATCGGGCCCGAGGGGGCACACAGCATCGTCGCCTTCTTCGACGAGCCGGCCAACCGGGAGGTGATCGCCGCCATCCGCGCAGCCGGCTTGACGCTCACGAATCCGTACCGCGAGAGCGAGCAGCCGCTGGAAGGACTCACCTTCGTCTTTACGGGTCAGCTGGAGGAGTGGACGCGCGACGAGGTGCAGCGGCTCGTGGAGCGGCTCGGCGGGCGGGCCACTTCCAGCGTGAGCGGCGAGACGGACTACGTCGTTGCCGGCCCGGGCGCCGGCCAGAAGCGCGACGACGCCGCAGCGCACGACGTCCCTGTGCTCGATGAGGCCGCCTTCAAGGCGCTGCTCGACGAGCGCGGATGAACAGCCCCACCTGTCCGACGGCGAGCGGCACCAGGCTGGCGCCGACGATGAGCAGCCAGTGGCGCGGCGCAGGCGGTACCACGGACAGCGTCTCGGCCAGCACCGGCGTGTACACGGCCACGAGCAGCAGCCCGATGCACAGCACCAGCGCGCCCCACACGTAGCGGTTGCGGGTGATCGTGTTGCGCCAGGGATGAGCGTTCACGGCGCGCATGTTGAAGACGTGCCACAGCTGCGCCAACGCCAGCGTCAAAAACGAGATGGTCACCGCCTCGGTGGCGGGCAGCCCCCATCCCTCCAGTGCATAGAGCAACGCCCCGAGGACAGCCACCGTGAAGGCCACGCCGTACAGCCCGATCCGCAGCCACTGGCTCCGGTCGATGATAGGCAAGGACGGGTCGCGCGGCGGCTCCTCCATCACGTTCGACTCCGACTCGCCCACGCCCAGCGCCAGCGCGGGGAAGACGTCCGTCACCAGATTGAGGAAGAGGATCTGCAGCGGAAGGATCGGAAGCGTCATGCCAGCCAGCGAGGCCAAACCCACGACCATCACCTCGCCTACGTTGCAGGACATCAGGTAGTACACGAAGTTCTGAATGTTCTTGAAGATGGTGCGCCCTTCCTCGACGGCGGCCA
>JAAAOL010000321.1 GCA_009908885.1 Bacteroidota bacterium
GACCACCTTGCCGCTCTGCTGCAACTGCTCGACGGTGGCCGCCTTGTCGCCCGGCAGCACGCCCGCCTCCACGCGGTCGATGCCCACCTCGCGGGCCACAGCGCGGGCCGTCGCCTCGGTGTCGCCCGTCACCATCGCCACCTCGATGCCGAGGCGGTGGAAGGTCTCGATGGCGGCCTTCGAGGTGGGCCGTACGGCGTCGGCCACGGCGAGGACGCCTGCGGGCTGCCCGTCCACGGCGACGCGGACGACGGTCTTGCCTTCGGCCTCCAGCGTGTGATCCGGCCAAGCGTTCTCCGATATGCCGCGCTCGTGCAGGAACGCCGCGTTGCCGATGAGTACGTCGCGCCCGTCGAGCCGCGCTTCGATGCCGAGGCCCGTCTGCGACGCGAAGTGCTCTACGTTCGCCAGCGACAGGTCGCGGGCAGCGGCGGCGTCCACGATGGCGCTGGCGATGGGATGCTCCGAGCGGGCTTCGGCGGAGGCGGCGAGGCGCAGCAGGTCGTCCTCCGCCCAGCCGTCCGCCGGGACCACGTCCGTCAGGCGGGGCGTGCCCTCGGTGATGGTGCCCGTCTTGTCGAGCACCACCACGTCCACGTCGCGCAGGCGCTCCACGGCGTCGCCGCCCTTGATGAGGATGCCGTATTCGGCGGCCTTGCCCGTGGCGACCATGATGGCCGTGGGCGTGGCGAGGCCGAGCGCACAGGGGCAGGCGATGATGAGGACCGAGACGAACGTCAGCAGCGCATGCGCCAGGGCGGGCTCGGGGCCGACGAGCATCCACACCACGAAGGTGACGACGGCGGCGGCGAGAACGACGGGAACGAAGATGCCCGCCACCCGGTCGGCCAGCCGCTGGATCGGCGCCTTGCGGCCCTGCGCGTCCCGCACGAGGCGGACGATCTGCTGGAGCGTCGTGTCCTGACCGGTGCGCGTCACCTGAAAGACGAAGGCGCCCGTCCGGTTGATGGTGCCGCCCACCACCGTGTCGCCCACCTGCTTGTCCACCGGCAGCGGCTCGCCCGTAATCATGCTCTCGTCCACGGCGGAGGCGCCCTCCTGCACGATGCCGTCGATCGGCACGCGCTCGCCGGGGCGGACGACGGCGCGGTCGCCCACCTGCACGGCGTCGAGGGGCACCTCGACGGTCGTGCCGTCGCGCTGCACGCGGGCGGTGTCGGCCTCCAGGTCCAGCAGCTTCTCGATGGCGGCGCTGGTGCGGCCCTTGGCCCGCGCCTCCAGCACGCGGCCCAGCAGGATGAAGGTGATGATGACCGCCGCCGCCTCGAAGTAGACGTCCGGCGTGCGCCCGGCGGCCTCGAACACCTGCGGCGCGACGGTGGCGACGACGCTGTAGCCGTACGCCGCCCCCACGCCGAGGGCCACCAGCGTGTTCATGTCGGCAGTGCGGTGGCGGAGGGCGTTCCAGGCGCCGGTGAAGAAGGATTGCCCGGCCCAGAGCACCACGGGCGTCGTCAGGGCGAAGAGCACCCCGTCGACGCCGGGAAAGTCGAGCGCGCCGTGGGCCATCGAGATGACGGCCACGGGCAGGCTGAGCAGCAGCGCGACGACGAAACGGAGCTTGTAGGTCTGGTACTGCGCCTCGCGTTCTTCTTGCAGCGACATCCGGTCCGGCGCGTCGATCGTCTCGTCAGCAGCCACGTAGCCTGCATCCACGAGCCGCTGCCGCAGCGCCGACGGCTCGGCGACGGCGGGCACGTACGCGATGACGGCCACCGGGGGCGTCTGGCTCTCGTCCACCGTCGCACTCCGTATGCCGTTGACGCGGGCGAAGACGGCGTCCAGGTTCTCGCCCGAGGGGACCGCCTGCAGCGGCAGGCTCAGCGTCTCGGTGCGGACGGCAAAGCCGGTCTTCTCGACCGTCTGGATCAGCGCGCGCAGGTCGGTCGCGTCCGTGTCGTAATCGACGGTCGCCTCGCCCGTGGCGAAGTTGACGTTGGCCTGCTGCACGCCGCCCACCTTGGCGAGCTGCCGCTCGATGCGGACGGCGCACGCGGCGCACTCCATGCCGTCCACGGGCAGCGCCACGTGCTCGGCAGGGGCCGTCGGTTGCTGGTCGGAAGAGGCCATGGGCGGGTTTCAGGTTGGCAGGTTTTCAGGTCTACAGGTCGAAGGTCGGAGGGTTGTGTCATCGCACTTTCATGAACACCCACACTCCCGCGCGCCCAGACACGAACGCTAGCGGATTTGCTTGTAGAGCAGGTCCATCACTTCGTTGTACGTGCGTTCGGCGGCGTCCTGGTCGCCGGAGCGGAGGGCGTCCGTGACGCACGTCTCCAGGTGGTTGCGGGTGACGACCTTACCCGCCGCCCGCAGTGCGCGCTGCACCGAGGCGATCTGGTTCAGGATGTCGCCGCAGTAGCGGTCCTCTTCGACCATCTTCTGCAGGCCACGCACCTGGCCTTCGATGCGGCGGAGGCGACGGAGGACGTCCTGTCTGGGCTCGTCTTGCATAGGATCGGATGATCTTCTGAATACCCTACCCCCCTATACTGTGTCGGACGGGATCGGTTTCCGATGGGAAGGCCTCGAAGCGGATGATATGCAGGCTCCCGTTCGAACGAATCGACCGTCTCAGCGTATCACACCGGCTATCCATCTACGAACCGAAGTACCTGACACATGCAACCGTCGCAGAAGAAAGGCGAAGGCTGGTGGAATGACTTTCGGGAGCTGCTGGACGATCAGAACGACTGGCCCGCCGAGTACGTGTTCAAGTTCATCGCGCCGCAGGACGAGTTGGACGAACTGAAGTCCGTCTTCGGCGACCATCCCGTACGCGTGCGCGAGTCGAGCAAGGGCAATTACGTCAGCGTGACGGCCCGGATGGAGATGCACTCCAGCGATGAGGTCGTCGCCGTCTACAAGGCGGCGGGCGCGGTGGAGGGCGTCATCTCGCTCTAGCTCCACCACGCGCGCCTCGACGCACCCTGCTTGCCGACGGGCGAGCGGGGTTTTTATGTTGACCCCTGTCTGCTAACTCGACCCCGCCCCGCCGATGAAAACGGTGCTCTTCTTCCGCCACGGCAAGTCCGACTGGGACGCCGACTTCGACCACGACCACGAGCGGCCCATCAATGAGCGTGGGCGGCAGGCGGCCCGCACCATGGGCCGGATGCTCACCGACCTGGGGCAGGCGCCTCACCACATCGTCTGCTCCACGGCGGTGCGTGCGCGGCAGACGCTGACGCTGGCGCAGGAGGCGGGCGAGTGGACGGCGCCGATCGCGTTCGAGGAGCGCCTCTACCACGGCGGCCCGGACGACCTGCTCGCCGTGATCCGGGCGGCGGACGACTCGGTGCGGCGGCTCATGCTGGTAGGCCACGAGCCCGGCTGGTCCGAGACCATCAGCGCCTGCATCGGGGGCGGCGCGGTGCGGTTTCCGACGGCGGCGATGGCCCGCGTGGACCTGGACGTGGACCGGTGGGGTGCTGCACAGTTTGGCCCGGCGCGGCTCATCTGGCTGATGCCGCCCAAGTTGTTCGCGACGTAGCAGACAGACGGGCGCGTACGGGCACAAACAGAACCGCCCGCGACCGTCGCAACAGCCGCGGGCGTGTGCTCTGGTACTGGGGGGCGATCCTATTGTGGGCTCATCGCGCGCAGGTCCTGCAGGGCGATGACGGCCTTGTCCAGGACGACCTGGTTCGAGGCTTCCGTCGATGCATCGAGCGCTGCGAGAGGATCTGGGCAATCTGTGCAGTCGAGGCGCTTCGCAAGGAAGGCCTCCGTCGCGGCAGCGGCGCGTGCGGCGACCGCGGCGCGCTTCTGGTTCGACCAGTATCCGTCGAGCGCCTGCAGGGCCTCCGCCACGACGCGTCCCTCGGGGCTTTCGTGCTCGACGAGCAACTCGGTGTAGAAGGCGATCGCAGCCAGTTTCTCGGGATTTGGCTCGGGGCCGTCGTCAGCCGTCGCGTCGACCAGGAGTTGCGTGCGAAGCATCAGGGTGGCAGCGGTCTGTTCGAGCGCGTACGGCGGGAGGGAGGACGTGGCGAGCAGGGTGCGGACCTGCCCATCGGCCTCACGCCAGTTTCCCGCCTGTTGGAGAATCCGGTACAGGGTCTTCGTCACCTCCGTCTGCGCCGCAGCACGGGCCTCAAGGGTTTCGGGCGACAGCGTCTGTCCGGGAGGTTCAGGCATCTTCAGATGGACCCTGAAGTCGGCTGGAGCGATGCGAGGGGCCGACTCAGTGGCGGACGGGGCATCCTGACACCCGACGGCGGCGACGACGAGCAGGGCGCAGAAGAGGATGGTCGTTGCTTTTTTCATGACGCGCATAGTCATCAGGGGAAAAACCGAGACAAAGTGAAGCAGAAGAAAAACCAGCAGGCTAACCGCAGATGGCGGGTACCTCATTTCCGCCTATGACTCCGCTATCGCTGTACCCGTCATTACAAGCTATTCCCCAGAAGGTAACATCAAGGCCTGCATCGTAGTCACCAGTCACAGTACATCCACCAAACGAGGAACTGCACCCGATGTCTTCGGCATGAACGGGCACGGCAAAGATACCGATTATAGCGAGGAGGCCAGCGATAATTCGCGCTTTCATGGTAGGATGGGTTGAGTAGGTTTGGTTGGAACGAACCTCAGCAAGGTATAAACAATTCTTTTTTATTTTTTGCAAATAACTGTTAGTTTAACAAATGAGTTTCGTGAGA
>JAAAOL010000520.1 GCA_009908885.1 Bacteroidota bacterium
TACTCGCCTACGGCTCATCAGTCGCCCTGCGGGCTCGTGTCGAGAAGGGAGAACAAGAGGGATGTGCCCCCTTGAGGCGGGCTGTGAGCGGACATCCTCTCTGGCTCTTACTGAATCGAGTTCAGCACAGGCTCTTCGCGGAAGGAGAGGACCCAGGCGAAACCATGACGGGCGGTATGCAAACGTTCTTGGATGACTCCACCTAGCCGCCCACGGCGCACTCCCGCATCCGTATGGAAGCCTACCACCCCTCGGAGCCCCGCCACCGGGGCCAGCACTACCGCAAAGCACCGTGCCTGGCGGAGAGCACGGAGCGATGCCATACTGAGACGCCGGCATGCACGATACAGGAGCATGCATACCGAGATCTCAGGATCGACGCGAGCGGACCAACGGCGGCTCTCGATGCTATCCCGCCCCCGAATCTTCGACGGGAGCCAGGGTTACAGCGTGCGATTGCGCCGCATCGCCTTGGCGACGGCCTCCGCCCGCGAGTGGACGTGCAGCTTCTCGTAGATCTGCTTGACGTGGTACGCCACGGTGTTGACGCTAATGAACAGCTCCTCGCCGATCTGGCGGTTCGTCTTGCCCTCCACCAGCAGCCCCAGGACCTCGGTCTCGCGCGGCGTCAGCACCTCGTCATCCACCTCGGGCATGCGGAAGAAGCGCACCACCTTGCGGGCGATGCTGGCCGACATGGGCGCCCCGCCCGCGTGCACGTCGCGGATGGCGTCGACGAGGACGGCGGGGGGCGTGTTCTTGAGCAAATACCCCGTCGCCCCGGAGCAGAGGGCCTTGAAGACGCGATCTTCGTCGCCGTAGACCGTCTGCATCAGAATTTCGACGTCCGGCCAGCGCTCTTTGATCAGCGGCACCGCGTCGATCCCGCTCATGCCGGGCAGCCCGATGTCGAGGATGACGACGTCGATGTCCCCCGGCTCGGCTTCCAGCAGCGCCTCGGCGCGGTCGTAGGCGTCGACGCATACCATGCCGGACGTGTCGTCGACGATGAGTTGCATCGCCTCCCGCGTGGTGGCGTCGTCTTCGACGATGACGAGGGCGATGGGCATCGTTGACGCTGAGGAAGTCATGGCAGCGGTGGGGGCAGCATGGAACATGGGTACGAGGCGGGTTGCATGACGAAGGCCGCGATCTACGGACACGATACCGGACGGCGCGGCGCCATGCCCCACCCGTTCAGGTAGGCCGCGATAGCGGAACGTCGATCTCGTAGGTCGTCGGCTGCCCGGGGCGGTGTGCAGCGTCAGGCGGGCGTTGATCTCTTCGGCGCGGCGGTGCAGGTTGCCCAGTCCGTGACCGCGCTCCACCGCGGCCGGGTCGAAGCCGTGTCCGTCGTCGGCCACGTGCAGATGCAAGTGATCCCGCGTCAGGTGCCAGCGCACGCGGACGGCGGAGGCGTCGGCGTGGCGGACCGCGTTGTTGAGCATCTCTTTCGTCATCAACAGCACGTTCTGGCGCACCCCGGGCGGCAGCGTCGATGGCGGGGTGCCCTCCGCGCTGCCATCCACGTCTACCGCAACATCACTGGCGGCATCGAGCGTCCGGACGAAGTCGCGCAGGCGAAACTCCAGCGCCTCCCACGTCTCCTCTTCCGGCTTGATGGCCCAGACGATGTCGCGCATGGTGTCGGCCAGTTCGCGGGCCGTGGCGCCGATAGAGGTGGCCCAGGTGGCGGGCGGGCCGTCGACGTGGCGGCGCACCAGTTCGCTCTGGAGCGAGATCTGCGTCAGGCCGCTGCCGATGTCGTCGTGCAGGTCGCTAGCGATGCGGAGGCGCATCCGCTCGCGCTGCCGCTGCAGCAGGTTGTACCGGTACCCGAGGCCCAGCGAGAGGAGCGTCACCTCCAGGACCGCGCCGATCTGGATGCTGCGCGCCGAGAGGAACGTGTACGGCAGCAGATCCAGGTAGCGCAGCATCGCCACGAAGATGCCCGTCAACAGGAACGACCAGGCCAGCACGTAGTAGCGCGCCGCCCGGTTGCCCTTGGCGAGGCACCGGACGCCCGTCGCCATCACCACGATCACCATCACGATCACAAACACGACGACGAGCGCGTTGATGCCGGGCATCCCCACGAGCGCCAGGACGGCGAGGATGGGGCACAGCGCCATCAGCACCACGATGGCCGTGTCCAGCCGGGGCGTATAGTCGGACGCGTGGAGGTAGGTGCGCGAGAACTGCATGCCCCAGACGGCACTGAAGAGCGCCAGGACCGTGTTGGACCGGGCCGCCCACCAGAGCTGCTCCGGCCACAAATACTCGAAGGCGATCCGCTCGACCGAGAGCTGATACAGGATGTAGGTGGCGATGTAGAGGACGTAGTACAGATAGCTCCGGTCGCGGAAGACGACGTACAGCGTCAGGTTGTAGATGACCATGATGGCCAGGACGCCGAAGAAGACGCCCAGAAAGAACTGGACCTGCTGATCCTTCTGCAGAAACGCCTCCGCCGACCAGATGCGCACCGGCAGGCTGACCGGCCCGCGCGAGGCGACGCGCAGGTAGTAGGTATGGGCCGTCCCGGACGGCATCGACACGTTGAAGACGGCATTTCGGTGCCGGACGGGACGCACGTTGAACGGCAGCGCGTCCCCCACCTGCTGCGCGACGTAGCCGCTGTCAGTGGGGGTAAAGAGCGTGACGTAGTCCAGGCTCTTATTCGCCACCTCCAGCACCCAGACGGCCTCCGGCACCTCGTTGACGACCTGGAAGCGCGTCCACCACGCCGACGCGGTGTAGCCGAAGGACGGCACGTCGTCTGCTGCGACCGTCTGCCACCGTTCCGCATCGAGCCCCTGCACGTCGTCCAGCGTCCACGTGCCGGACGGATCCTCCGCCAGCGCGAAGCGCGTCCACAGCAGATACTCGTCGTGCTCCGACGTCAGCACGAGCTGGTCCTGCCCGAGACTGTCGCGCGGCATAGTCAGGCAGATGCACGCCACGAGCCACACCATCCCCCACCTTGCGCGGGGGCTGCGCCATGTGGGGGAGCCATGCATGTCTCTCAGCGCAAAATGACGTCTAGACGGCGGGTAGATGCTGCACCACCAGTTCCCCGCCGACCACGCGGAGGCCGACGACCTGCCCGATCCCGAGGGCGTCGAGCAACGGGCGCGTCTCGGCGGCGATCCGCGCCTGCACGTCGTCGCGGCGGAGTTCGGTGAGCACCTGTTCCTCGATTACAGACCGGATCTCGTCCCGGTACCCTGACACCCGGTCGCACACGTCCAGGTCATGGCCACCCAGGCGCAGCGCACAGACGCCTCCGGCCTGCACGGCGCCGTTCGCGTCCACACGCACCGCCTCCAGCGACAGCCCCGCCTGGTAGACGACGGGACGCAGCACGATGCGCAGCGCGGGACCGTCCCACTCCAGGTCGGGCGCGGCATCATCCGTGCTCCCCAGGCAACTGCGCGTGCCGAAGATGGTCTCGCTCAGGCAGCGCCCTTTGAACTCGGCCCCCTCCTGCTCGAACGGAAGAGTGACCGCGACGAGCTCCGCGCCCGCCGCCGTATCGGGCGCGACGGTGATGCGTTCCGGCGCGGCGCGGACGTCCTGCACGTAGTAGAGCAATCGAAAGGGCCCCAGCGGCTGCACGGCCTCGGGGAGCGTGAAGCGCATCTCTTGCGTGCCAACGCGCAGCATCGCATCGTCGGCGCGGTGCCAGCTGTCTGTGCGCTCCTCGCCCCGGCGGCCGTAGTTGTTGAGCCGCAGCTCGACCTGGCGGAGGCTGCTCTGGACCGCATCGACCACCAGATCCATCGGCAACGCCGTCTCCGCCTCGCGCGGCGCCGCCTCGTCGTCCCCGACGAGCTCGCATCCGGCCAGTAGCACGACCAGACAGCCTATCCCCAACCACCGCATCATGAGACCTCTCGGGTGATTCATAGTTGGACCAATCTACGAAAAATACGATGACTGGTGATCTACGCTTCTGGCGCAGATTTTCGCACAATCGCTACATCCCCCTCAGCGATAGTGTGTATTTTATGTCATCGCTACTGTCCCACCCCACCGCATCCTATCCACCGCCTGTATGCCCACACCGCCCGAGCCCTCCCCCACCGGAAAGAAGTACGTCGCCATCGCGGGCAACATCGGCGCCGGAAAAAGTTCGCTGACCAAGGTGCTGAGCGACTACTTCAAGTGGAAGCCGTTCTATGAGCGGGTGGACGACAACCCGTACCTGTCCGATTTCTACGAGGACATGCGGCGCTGGTCGTTCAACCTGCAAGTCTTCTTTCTGTCCAGCCGGTTCCGGCACCAGCGCGAGATCGAGAACTCGCCCCACTCGGTCGTCCAGGACCGGTCGATCTACGAGGACGCCGAGATCTTCGCCCGCAACCTGCACGAGATGGGCCTGATGAGCGCACGAGATTACGAAAATTATCAGGCGCTCTTCGCGATGATGACCTCGTACCTCACGCCGCCGCACCTGCTCGTCTACCTGCGGGCCTCGGTGCCGACGCTGGTGAACCACATCCAGCAGCGGGGGCGCGCCTACGAGAGCACCATCCGCATCGACTACCTGCAACGCCTGAGCGGGCACTACGAGAACTGGATCGACCGCTACGACCTGGGGCCGAAGATGATCGTGGACGTGGACGAGCTGGACTTCGTCAACCGCCCCGAGGATCAACAGGAGATCGTGGCT
>JAAAOL010000078.1 GCA_009908885.1 Bacteroidota bacterium
GATGAGCAGCGGCGCGTCGGCATAGCGGTCCGTGGTGATGGCGAACAGGTTGTCGGTGCCCTGCAGCCGCCCGAACGCGCTGTCGCGGGGGAGCGCCTGGACGCCCACGCTGATGCGTCCGCGCTCCAGATGGCCTACGTAGCGCAGCACCCAGCCCTGGCGATGGGCGGACTCCACGCGGCGCTGCCATCCAGCGTCGAGCGTCGAGAGTTGATCCAGGACGGCAGGACGATCGAGGTCTTGCAGGCGGGGCGGCACGAGCGACTCGACGGACAGGTGCCCGCGCTCGATGCGCAGCCCGGCACTGCGGGCCAGGATCAGAAACTTGCGCGCTACGTCCTCGCCGGAGAGGTCGTCCCGCACGTCGGGCTCGGTGTAGCCGCGCTCGGCGGCCAGGCGCACGGCCTCGCTGAACGGCACGCCGTCGTCCAACTGGCTGAAGATGAACGTCAGCGTGCCGGACGCCGCGCCCTGGATGGCCGTGACCTCATCGCCCGTGGCGACGAGGTCCTGCACGGCCTGCACCACGGGCAGCCCGGCGCCGACGGTCGTCTCGTAGCGGTACGAGGCGCGGTGCGTGTGGGCGAGGCGGTGCAGTTCATCGAAGTAGCTTTGCTCGAACGTGTTAGCGTGCTTGCTGGGCGTCACCACGTGGATGCCTTGCTGCAGCAGCGCCGGATATTTCCGCGCCACGTCCGGGTGGCCCGTCGCGTCGATGAAGATGAGGGGGCGGGTGCGGTCGCTCGTGAGGTGGGCCAGAATCTGATTCCAGTCCGTGGCCTCGTACGGGATGCGGCGCTGGAGGAGCGCACTCGGCGGGGTGTCGTCGTCCAGCCAGTACGCGCGGCGCGAGGTGCAGGCCCCAGTCAGGCGCAACGACAGGTGGTCGCCGGGCCGATTCGCGAGTTGTTCGAGCAGCGCGCGGCCCACGGAGCCGATCCCCGCGAGGTAGAGGTCGACCGCTCGTGGCGAGGCGTCGTCATCGACGGCCGTCGCCTCTACTGCGGAAGCTGCGCCGTTGGTGTGGAAGGAAGCGTCTTTCGTATCCATGAATGCAGGTGAGTGCTAAGGGTGTCGAATTCGATGAGAAAGGCGTCGTGCCCGTGCGGCGAGGGGATGATTTCCAGGGTGGCGTCGGGCAGATGCTCGGCCAGCTCTTTCTGCTCGGCGAGCGGGTAGAGCACGTCCGAGTCGATGCCGAGGACGAGGGTGGGCTGCGTGATGCGGCGGAGCACGTCGGGGTAGTCGCCGCGTCCACGGGCTACGTCGTGGCTGTCCATCTGCTGGGTCAGGTGGACGTAGCAGTTGGCGTCGAACCGGTCCACCAGCTTCTCGCCCTGGTAGCGCAGGTAGCTCTCCACGGAGAAGGGCGGCGTGGCGGTGCCGTTGGGCGCCATCCGCTCGCGTCCGAAGCGGGCCTGGAACGACGGGTGGGAGCGGTACGAGACCATCGCCATCATGCGGGCGGCGGACAGCCCGGCAGTGGGCGGCGCGTCCGGCGGGTAGCGACCGTCCTGCCAGTGCGGGTCGGCGTAGATGGCCTGCCGCTGCGCCTCGCTCCAGGCGATGCACCAGGCCGAGTGGCGCCCGCCCACGGCGATGGGGCAGAGGGCCCGCACGAAGTCGCCCTCGAAGGCCCACTCCAGCACATGCATCCCGCCCATCGAGCCGCCCAGGGCGAGTTGCACCTGCCGCACGCCGAGGCGGTCGAGCGCGGCGCGGTGCAGTGCCACGGTGTCACGCGTGGTGAAAACCGGGAAGTCAGCGCCGTAGAGCTGGCCGGTGTCGGGGTTGGGCGTCACGGGCGAGACGGTGCCGTAGGGCGAGCCGGGCACGTTGAGGCAGATCACGAAGAAGCGATCTGTGTCCAGCGGGCGGCCCGGCCCGATCAGCGGGCCCCACCAGTCGGACGCGTCGGCGCTGCCGGTGAGCGCGTGGCAGACGACGATGGCGTTGCGCCCGTCGTCGTCCAGCGCGCCCCAGGCGTCGTACGCCACCGGCACGTCGCGCAGCGTGGCGCCGCCCTCCGTCGTGAAGGTGTCGAGCGTGAGTATCGGCATGAGTCAGCAGGCTATTGCGGAAGCGGAGGAGCGCGGGGGATCGGGAGCGCAGGGCCTTGGCCGCCCCACGCCCCGTTCCCAACCGCTTCACATCATGCCGCGACCGGCACGGCCGCGAGCGCCTGCGCGAAGTCGTGCTTCAGGTCGTCGATGTGCTCGATGCCGACGGAGACGCGCACGAGGTCCGGCGAGACGCCCGCGGCGAGTTGCTCTTCGGCGGCGAGCTGCTGGTGAGTCGTCGACGCCGGATGGATCACCAGCGTCTTCGCATCGCCCACGTTGGCGAGGTGGCTGGCGAGTTCGACGTTCTCGACGAAGGCCTGCCCGGCCTCGGCGCCGCCCCGGACGCCGAAGGCGAGCACAGCGCCGAACTGGTCCTTCCGCAGGTACTGCTTCGCCCGCTCGTGGTACGGATGGTCTTCCAGGCCGGGATAGCTCACCCAGGCGACCTCGTCCTGCGCCTGGAGCCAGCGCGCCAGGTCGAGCGCATTCTGGCAGGAGCGCTCCACGCGCAGCGAGAGCGTCTCCAGGCCTTGCAGCAGGAGGAACGATCCGAATGGGTTCTGCGCCGCGCCGATGTCGCGCAGGGCCTCCACGCGGGCGCGGATGATGAAGGCGACGTTGGCGCCCAGCACGCCGTCCGGCCCGAAGGTCTCCCAGAAGTTGAGCCCGTGGTACGACGGATTCGGCTCGGTGAACTCGGGGAAGCGCCCGTTGTCCCACGGGAAGGAGCCGCCGTCCACGATGACGCCGCCGATGGTGGTGCCGTGCCCGCCGATCCACTTGGTCGCGCTGGCCGTGACGATGTCCGCGCCGTGCTGGAGCGGCTGGAAGATGTAGCCGCCCGCCCCGAAGGTGTTGTCCACGACGAACGGGATGCCGTGGTCGTGGGCGATCGCGGCGATGCGCTCGAAGTCCGGAATGTTAAAGCGCGGGTTGCCGATGGTCTCGACGTAGATCGCCTTCGTGTTCTCATCGAGCAGCGACCGGATCGAGTCCGGGTCGTCGCCGTCGGCGAAGTGGACGTTGATGCCGAGGCGCCGAAAGGTATTCTTAAACTGGTTGTAGGTGCCCCCGTAGAGATAGCTCGTGGAGACGATGTTGTCCCCGGCTTTGGCCAGCGTCGTGAGGGCGAGGAACTGGGCCGCCTGCCCGCTGGCGGTGGCGAGCGCGGCGACGCCGCCTTCGAGCGCCGCGACGCGCTTTTCGAAGACGTCGTTCGTCGGGTTCATGATGCGGGTGTAGATGTTGCCGAACGCTTTCAGGGCGAAGAGGTCGGCGCCGTGCTCCGCATCGTCGAAGGTGTACGACGTGGTGGCGTAGATGGGGACGGCCCGCGCGTTGGTGGCGGGGTCGGGCTCCTGCCCGGCGTGGAGTTGCAGGGTCTCGAAGTGGTGCTGACGTCCGTTGCTGCTCATGCGTCCTCGATGGGTGTGAGTGAAGGCGGTCGTGAAGAAGCACTCACCCAGCGGGGCAGGAGAGGAAGCAGCGTGCTGCCGGAGCCGAGACGGGGGAAGAGATATGAAAAAACCTCTCCCGCACCGAGTCGGCGGAAGAGGTCAGCAGTACCGGGCGGACCGGTGCGCCTGCAACGTGTAGGACGAGGCAAGCGTGCTCTCCCGCTCATCTTTCCTCGGTTGAGGTAGGAGTTGGCACCTTTCCGCGTCTGGAGCACAGCGCGGCGGTTGCCAGGGCGTCGACGGGCCTAATCCCTCTGCCCTTCTGGATGAGCTATGTCTAACATCGTGTCATGCGGCGTCCAACACGGCATGGCAGGGCGTGTTCCGAGGGCGACTGATTTTTTTGGGGATGTGGGAAGGGGAGTGTGGGAGAGGGGGAGAGTGGGAGAGTGGGGGAAGGGGAGAGTGGGAGAGTGGGAGTGCGGCGACTCCATGTCACGCGCACCACGCATCACGAACCTCAGCCATGCGGCGCCGGGCGAACACGGTGTCATTCATCCACCACGGGCAGATACTGCTCCCACGGTCCGATCTCCGTTTTGTACTGCTTGGCCAGCACCCGCGCTATCTGTCGCAGGTGGCTCAAATCATGCACCACCCACGTCGACAGGAGCTGTCGTAAGGTGACCTCCCCGAAGTCCGGGTGCCGCCCTTTCCGGGCGAGGTCCGCATCGGTCAGGTCCTGCCGTTTCAGAAACGCGATGCTCTCGGCCCGAAGGCGTTCGAATGCGTCCAACAACTGGTGGAGGCTTTGGCCCTGGGACGCCTCGACATGGCCCGACCGGTCGAAGGCTGGAAACGGTCGCGAGGGGCCGTCTTCGAGGATGATGCGCACGCGTGGGGCCCAGTCCGTCTTTTCGCCATGAACCAGATGGCCCAGGACGTCGAAGGGGCTCCAGGTGTCAGGCCCTTCATCGGCATGGATCCACCCCTCCGGCAGGTCGCTCAGGAGGGTGGCGAGGACGCTCGGGGTGGTCTTCAGGAGGTGAATCGCTTCCTGGAGGTCGAACGACTTCATCGGATGATGGAGCTCAGGTGCGAAGGGCAGGCGGGAGGGCAGGAACGAAGCGGCGGAAGCACAGATGGTCGGGCGCAACGGGAACTCGTGCGCTCAGCGTCGGCGTGCAGCGATAGCTTACGCGACCG
>JAAAOL010000258.1 GCA_009908885.1 Bacteroidota bacterium
GGCGCGCTCGGAAGGACGAAACCGACGAGGAGGGCGACGAGGAGGAGCAGAAACGTACGCATGAGCAACAGACAGATGAGCAGAGAGGACAGGAGATGGCGCGCGGGGCGGGCGACTCGTTCCTACCAGCCCGGTGCATTCAGGATCCGACGACGCCGAGGCAGAAACGCGCCTCGAATGTCCGGTATCGGTGCTGGCCTTCGCATACTACACCGAGGCCGCATTTCTCCGTGTTCTACGTCCTTCCTGACTTGTCATACTGTACTATGCGTATTCCTGTACGATCACTCTGGACCCTCGCCCTCGCCGTGATGCTGCTGACCGTCGTCGGCTGCGACGACAGCGGCGACGAGGAACCGAGCATCTCCATGTTTCTGACCGACGTTCGGGTGAGCGGCACCTCGGCCTCACTCGAAAGCGGCCCCTTCCCGACGGACGGCACCGCCCCGGCCCCGACGGTCAACGGCAGCACCCAGATCGTGCGCGGCGGCTCGCTCATCCTGCAGGTCGCCGTGCCCGACGACGCCGACGAACTCCTGCTCGGCCTGGACGGTGAGGAGGGCTACTACCGCATCGACCTGACGACCCTCTCCGCCGCGACGGCGGGCCTCCACGCAACGGTCGACGAACATGACGGCAAACCGCTCCCGTTGAAGGTGCAGCGCCTCCTCGGGACCCACGACACGCCCGGCAGCGCCGGGAAGACGGCCCTCACCGAGCGCTACACCGTCGTCCTCACTTCGGCGTCCAGCGCGGACTATCCGTCGCTGCCGCTGAACGTGGCGGCGCGCGTCCCCGACGATGGGTTGACCGCCCCGGCAGAGTACACGGTCGCGGTCAACGAAACGGCGGCCACGTCCGGGCAGCTGCAGGTGAGCCTCAACTGGGACCAGCCCGTCGACCTGGACCTGCACGTCGAGACGCCCAACGGCGAAGACATCTTCTACGGCAACGAGACGGGCCAGAACGGCGGGACGCTGGACCTGGACTCGAACGCGGCCTGCGGCATCGACAACATCAACAACGAGAACATCACATGGGGCGACGCGACGCCTGCCTCCGGCGACTACACCGTGCGGGTCGACCTCTGGAGCAGTTGCAACGTCGACACCGACATCGCTTACGTCGTCACGATCAACGTGTGCGGCGCGGTGCAGACGTACGACGGCACGTTCGACCCCTCGGACGCCGACCGGGGCGGCGCCTTCGACGGACGCGTCATCACGACGCTCGACGGCCTATCCTTCCCCTGCGCCAGCAGCTGATACCGTTTTCGCCTGGCGATGTCCAGATCAGAACTGCGAACGGTTGCAGAGACGCCTCGCCGAGGTATACCTGTTTTAGCGTCCACCCGTCCCTGACACCCTCCTGGCAGAGCTTCTGAACGGTAAGAGATGACTCCTAGTGATCGAAGGCGCCCTCGCGTTCCGTAGAGACGTGCCGGCGGCGCGTCTCTACGACCGTGATGGCCCGACACGTACACGAGGCGTCTCTACGGCGGCGTGGCCGATGAACTATGTAGATCCATGAAAGCTGATTAGCACGTCGGTGCTGCTCGCCGCAACGCCAGGGGCAGCGTCTCTCCCTTCCCGAAGGGAGAACAAGAGGGATGTGCACTGCTGAGGCGGCCTGTGAACGGACATCCTCTCTGTCTCTCCTTCGCGGAAGGAGAGGACCCAGGCGAGACCGTGAGGGGTGGGACGCTAATGTTCTTGGTTGATTCCACTTAGGTTGGACCTAGCCCGACATCCCGAAACCGAATCGGCACGCGCCCTCCAACGAACCACCGGCCCGGCAGGCATTGCGTCCCGCCGGGCCGGTGATGGTTGGGTTCCCAATGCCGATGCATCGGCGCATCGGGGGGGCGTTACGGCGCGATTTCGACAGGGAACGTCACGTCGATGTCCGTCTCGTCGCTGCGGTCGACGCCGTTCTTCGGCTCGTCGTCGTAGTGGCTGAGCACCACGTTGAGCGTGCCGCTGCCGGAGGCCGCGTCGGTGACGTTGACCTGGAAGGCCAGCCCCACCGGCAGCTCGTTGTCGTCGAAGTCGGTGATGTCGACGCGGACGGCGTCGCCGAAGCCCTCGACGGTGTAGAAGAACTGGTGCTCGTCGTCCTCTTCTTCGATCTCAGCGGTGATGTCCTGCTCGGCGGGTTCGTCGGCCAGGTCGTTGTAGACCTCGACGGAGCCGTTATAGACCGTGCCGGGCGTGAGCGTCAGCGTCTCGATCTGGATGTCTACGCCGTCGCCGTCGGGATCGTCGGCGGTGGCGGTGACGGTCTCGCCAGCGCCCTCCAGCGTCAGCACGACGCGCGTGATGAGTTCACCTTCGCCCGCGCCGTCGTCGTCCGGCTCGGTAGAGTCGCACGCAGCCAGCGTGAAGGCAAACAAAGCAAGGCCAGCGATGTAGGTCAGGGTCTTCGTAATCGGAGTCATGATATATCCTTGGCTCGGGTTGTTTGTAGAACGGAAGAGACGATCAGCGGGTGAGCGTGCCCAGCGGGGCGCGCAGGCGCAACACGACGTTGCGGCCCGGATCGTCGATGAAGTAGCGAAAGGTAGCTGGTGTCGAGGAGGTTATCCACCTCCAGGCTGAGCGACAGGGGTACCGATCCCCACTGCACCTCGGTGCGGAGACCGACGCCGAGCAGCGCGTAGCCGTCGGGCGGCGGGGCATAGTCGGCGTTCTCCGGGACGCGGGTCTGCTTGCGGACGAACGTGCCGCTCACATCTAGCTCGGACGATCCCAGCACGCCCCAGCGGGGCAGCGTCACGATGCCCGAGAGCGTGAGGCGGTCCGATGGCATGGCGATCAGCGGCTCGTCGGTCGTGCGGTTCGTGCCGCGCACCACTGAGCCGACCGCCTGCACCGTGCCCCAGTCTGTCAGCGCGTAGCGTACCTGCCCGTCGATCCCACGCAGGATCGCATCGTCCTGCTGGTACTCGAACGTCGGGAAGGCGCCCCGGATGGTGATCGTCTCGTCCAGCGTCGGAAACTGGTAGATGTAGTCCTGAATCCGGTTGGCGTAGACGCTGACCTCCGCCGAGGCGCGCGCGCTGGCGTGCCGCAGGGTCGCGTCCAGATTGACGGAACGCTCGCCCGTGAGGTCGGGATCGCCAACCTCGAACTGGGCGGTGCCGTGGTGCACGCCGAAGTTGTACAGCTCGTTGACGCCGGGCGGGCGCCAGGCCGTGCCCACGTTCGCCGCGAGCGACCACGTGGAGGCAAACTGCCAGATCGCGCCGACGACGCCGGAGAGGCTCTGGTACGTATGGGTGCGCTGCACGAAGGCGCCCGAGCTGAGGTTTTCTCGGGGGAAGGCTTCCATCCAGCGCACGTCGTAGCGCGTCCCGGCCTCCAGCGTCCAGGGCCCACTGATCCACGTGCCGCGCGCGAAGGCGCCGCCCGTCATCGCCCGGAAGTTGGGAATCAGATAGCCCGTCTCCGTATTCCGGTTCGCCTGGTTCATGCCGCTGACGCCCGCGACGCCGAAGAAGCGGCCCCGCGGACGGGTGCGCAGCTTGGCCTCCAGCGTCTGCGTGCGCAGCGTGAGCGCGAAGGCGGGCTCGTCCAGCGGGTCGCCGAAGCGGCGGTGCGCGTCGAACTCCTTACGCTGGTTGTTCTGGAAGCCGTACTGCACCTCCAGCCAGTCGTCCGACGGCAGCTGGTAGTGGGCCCGCAGCGTCAGCAGATCGTGCTGGACGGTCTGCTTCGGCGCGTCGATGTCATAGGAGAAGTCGTAGTCGACGGCGGGCTCGCCCCGTGCGATGGCGCGGCGCAGGTCGTCCGCGTTACCGATGTGGGCGCCCGAGAAGAGGCCGAGCTCGGTACCGAAGTGGCTGAAGTAGGCGTCCAGCCCGAGGCGGTCGCGGTGGTAGCCGACGGCCACGGTGCCGTCGAACTCCTCGAAGGCCGAGTTGCCGATGACGTGCTCCGGCGCGTGGGCATCGCCCGCCTTGCGCACGCTCCCCTGGAGGCGCCAGCCGACGCCGGGCAGGGCTTTCATGCCACCCTCCATCAGCACCGACCCGGCGGCCTGGCGGTTGTTGGAGAAGGCGTTGAACGACACCTCCCCGCCGATGCCGGGCGTCGCGGGCAGGTCGCGCGGCTTCACGCGGATCGCTCCGCCGATGGCGCCGACGCCGTACTCGACGCCCGCCGCGCCCTTCACCACTTCGATCTGCGCGGGCGCGAACGGGTCGATCTCGGGCGCGTGCTCGCCGCCCCACTGCTGCCCCTCCTGCGGCACGCCCGCGTTGAGCAGCACGACGCGCTGGCTGTGCAGGCCGCGCACCACCGGCTTGGCGATGCTGGGGCCGGTCGAGAGCGTCGTCACGCCGGGCAGCGCCTCCAGCGTCTCGCCGAGCGTCTGCCCGCGGACGGCGTCCAGGGCGCGGGCATCGAGTGTCGAGACCCCCAGCGAGGCTTTGTTGAGCCGCGCCGCAGGCTGGCCCGCACCGCGCACGACGATTTCGTCCACGTCGAGCGTCGCCGGGACGAGGGTCACGTCGAGCGTCACCGTCTCCCCGGCGGCGAGCGTCACGGTGTCGCGCACGGTCTCGAAGCCGACGAAGCGAAACGCGACGGGATGCGTGCCGACGGGCAACAGAGCGACGACGTAGCGCCCCTCGGCGTCGGTCACAGCGCCGCGCTCCACCTCGGGCAGGACGACGTTGACGCCCGGCAGCGGAACGCCATCGGCATCCACCACCTGGCCCTCGATCTGCTGCGCCCACGCGGTGGCGGGCATCAACAGCATCACGAGCACCGGCCACAGCCACTGCCCTCCTTGCACCTTGCGACGATTGCACGTCATGCTCTTCTCGTCCCCTGTCAAACACCTGACTACGCCTCACGACGCACGGCACGCCTGAAGCCAACAGGACTCTGGCGCCTTCACGTCGTGCAACGATCTGCTGCGTGGTCACACACCCCTGACGTACCAGCACACCCGACCTCAGGGGCCGACGTGCCGGGGGTACGGTACCACGTAACTCAGGCGGAAGGCGGAGGACCGCGGATGGTGGTCCGCGAGGAAGAGGTGGAGAGGAGCAGCCCGTCTGCGCCGGGGACGTGCGCCGCATCACGGAGGGACACGGCTACCTGCCCGGCAAGGGCTGCGAGAGACGTGAAATGCCGATCACAGAGCACGCACGGATCGTCGTGCAGCGCGGGCGGGACGACCTCGAAGGCCACCCCGTGCTGCGCGTGGTCGCACGCCGCGTCCGTAGCAGCGCGGGACGAGGCATGCCCGGGCGCTACGTGGTGCATCCGGTGCACCGTCGGGGCCAGCACGCCGCCGCCCACGAAGACGAGCAGCAGCACGAGCGCGCTGACGGTCCGCATGATATGTCGGTGCCCGATCATGAACGGCAGGATGCTTCGAGAAAAGTCATATCCGCCTACGCGCCCTACACAGAGAAAGTTCGAGGAGCGCAGCGCATGCCCCGGCGTCAGGCGACGCTCGTGGCGAGCGGATAGTCGGCCTCTACGTTGCCCTTCGTCATGTCGCGAAGGCGGCGGCGCAGCAGGCGGCGGCGGAAGGCGCTGATATGGTCGACGAAGAGGACGCCCTCCAGGTGATCGAACTCGTGCTGAATGACGCGGGCCAGCAGCGCGTCCACGTCGAGCGCCTGCGGCTCGAAGTGGCGGTCCAGGTACTCGATGCGGATCTGCTCGGGGCGGATGACGATCTCGCGGATGTCGGGGATCGAGAGGCAGCCTTCCTCGAACTCGACGTCGGCCTCGCTCTCCCACACGATGTCCGGGTTGATGAAGACCATCGGCTGCGGCGGCAGGGCGGCGCGCTCCTCGGGCGCCATCTCGTCCAGCAACGGCGAGAGGTCGACGATGAAGAGGCGCTCGGTGCGGCCCACCTGCGGCGCGGCCAGCCCGATGCCGGCAGCCCCGCGCATCGTTTCGATCATGTCGTCGATGAGCTGTTGCAGCTCCGGCGAGTCCTCGGTCACGTCCTCGGTTTGCACCCGCAGCGCCGGGTCGCCATACACGCGAATGGGAAGAATCATGGGGTCGTGGTCACACTCGGTAGATATTTCGTCCCCGTAAACGGCATCCGCGGCGAAAGGTGCCGGGGTTCGGTTGGCAGGTCGGAAGGTCGCAGGTCGGAAGGTTTCAGGTTGGAAGGTCGCAGGTTGGAAGGTTTCAAGTTGGAAGGTTACGAACCTCCGTCCTCTTCCCCCTTCCCTCTTCCCGCTTCCCCGGAATCCAGGTATTCCTGCAGGATGATCCCGGCGGCGGCGGCGTCTACGCGCCCTTTGCGGCCCTTGCGGCGCGCGGGGCGGCCGGTCTCACGGAGGCGCTGCTTGGCCAGCTCGGAGGTATAGCGCTCGTCCCACTTGACGAGGGTGACGCCGGGCAGCGCGTTGCGCAGGCGGTTGATGTACTGCTGCACCCGCTCGGTCGCCGGTCCTTCCTCACCCGCCTCCGTCAGCGGCCAGCCGACGACGATGGTGTCGATGCCGTCGCGCACGTGCAGGGCCTTCAACTGCTCGACGGCCTCCCGCTGCGAGAACGTGCCGAACGGCTGGGCGAAGAGGCGCAGCGGGTCGGCCACGGCCACGCCCACGCGCTTGGTGCCATAGTCGACGGCGACGATGCGGGGCTCCATGCGACAGGCAGGACGGCAGAGGTTCAGAGAGGATCGAATGCTGCCGCCGCGTCGACGTGCACCACGACGCAGCCGCTCAGTTCGAGCCGACGCCGTTGGACGTGTAAGCCGGGATTTCGTCCGGGCTCAGCCCTTTGTCGGCACTGCCTTCAGGCACTTTGTAGTCCAGCTCCACGAGCGGCGTCTGGAGCACCTCCTTGAGCCGCTTGCTCGGCTTGAAGTGCGTCTTGCGACGGCTCGGGATGAAGACCGTCTCGTTCGTCTTCGGGTTGCGCGCCTTGGGCTTCGCCTTCGTCTTCTTCACCTCGAACACGCCGAAGTCACGCAGCTCGATGCGGAGTTCGGGATCGGCCTCCAGCATCAGGTCGCCGAGGGCGGTAATCACCGCCTTCACCCAGGGTTCGCTCTTGTAGATGGGCTCGTCCATGAGGGCGGCGACGCGGCGCGCTACGTCTTTCTTCGTCAGCGTTTCCGGTTTCTGGGACATGATCGTCATTCCATTATGCGACGGTATGAAGGGGCGCATGCCAGGATCGGCTGCATCCGCCACTGCCTGGCGCGCTCGCGTCGCACAGGCAGCGCCAAGGTACAAATCAATCCGTTATCAATAAAGGACTTATCCACCCGTACAATGCCGAAGATTCGAATAAGAGGTTGGGGCTCGGTTGCTGCGCCAGAATGCGTCCTTATACCGCGTTCGCCTGGCGATGTCCGCAGTGCCGAGAGCGTGATGCGTGGTGCGTGAGCGCGTGCTCCTGGCCTGGCTCGTCCCGGCGCGGCATCGGGGATCCGGACCCCACCACTCTGAGAACCTGTTTTAATTCGTGGCTCAGGGCTGCGCGAGCGATCTTTCGGCCCATCGAGCCTTCCTTTTTCGGCCCGTAGCGCTGCTACGAACCTCAAAAGCGCGGCCCGCTGGTCGCTAAAGCTCATCTCGCTCGCCTGCTCATCCAAAATCAAAACAGGTTCTGAATCAGCATCATTCGCCGTCGTACGGCACGCCGACCTCGATCCACTCGGGCGCGGGGGTGTCCTTGAGGTAGTGATCGAAGTACTCCTTCATCCGCATCGCCCAGTCCAGCTTGTTGGGATACGTCTGCGGATGGTGGTCCTCGCCCCGGTACTGGAGGAAGATGCACTCCTTCTCCAGGCGGCGGCAGGCCAGGTACAGTTCGATGCTCTGGTACCACGGCACCGCGCCGTCCGCGTCCCCGTGGATGATGAGCAACGGCGTGGTGATGTAGTCGGCGAAGAAGACGGGCGAGTTGTCGACGTAGTGGTCGCGCGCCTCCCACAGGCTTCCGCCGAGGCGGCTCTGCGTCTCCTCGTACTGGAACTGCCGCGCCAAGCCCGAGCCCCAGCGGATGCCGCTGTACGCGCTCGTCATGTTGGACACTGGCGCTCCGGCGATCGCGGCGTCGAAGATATCGGTCTGGGTGACCATGAACGCCGTCTGGTAGCCGCTCCACGAGTGGCCGTGCAGCCCGAGCGCGTCGGGGTCGACCATACCCATGTCGACCAGCTTCTGCACGCCGGGGACGACCGACTTGGTGGCCGAGAAGCCGGGCCGCCCCACCTCGAAGCGCACGTCAGGCAGGAAGAGCACGTAGCCGTCGGACGCGTAGAGCGGAAAGACCGGGCGGTGGTTGACCTGCGGCTGGAAGAACTCGTGCAGGCGCTGCGAGAAGAAGCGGTAGAAGTAGACGACGAGCGGATACTGCTTGTCCGGGTCGTAGTCCTCCGGCGTGATGACGACGCCCTGCAGCGGGATGCCGTCGGTGCTGCGCCACTCGACGAGCTGCGCGTCGCCCCAGGCGATCTCGGCCATCTGCGGGTTCACGTCGGTGACCTTGCGCCGGTCCGCGACGTCGAGGTCGGCCACCCACAGGTCGGGGAATTCGTCGTAGTCCTCGCGGGTGTAGAGGAGCACGTCCGCCGAGTCCGCCTTGGTGACGACGTCGAACCGCTTCTCGTCCTCCAGCAGCAGGCGCACGCCGGACGCGCCGACGGTGGCGCGGTAGAAGGCGTCGGTCTTGCGGCGGTCGTGATAGCCCTCCAGCAGCAGTGATTCACCGGGCGAAAAGAAGTCCTGGTCGGGATCGAGGCGGACGATGCGGAAGATGCGCGCGGTGTCCCGCCCCTGCCCGCCCGTCAGGTTGACCGGGTCGCCCCCGGCGGTCGGGATCTGCCAGATGTCGTACTTGTCGTAGATGAGCACGGCGGCATCGTCCTCGATCCAGCCGCCCACGCCGTAGCCCGGCGCTGGATTCGGGTAGTCGTGATCCTCGTTGGCGAAGGGCACGCCGAGGTCTGCTGTCAGATTGCGCGTCGTGCCGGTCTCGACGTCGTAGAGATGCCAGTCGCGGTCGTCGTAGTAGACCACGTAGCGCCCGCCCGGCGCGAGGCGCGGCGAACTGCCCCAGCCCTGCAGCCGCTCGGCGACTTGGGTCCGCGTGCCGTCCTCCATATCGATGACGTACAGGTCGAAGAGGAAGCCCTCCCAGGTAATCTTCTTGTAGTACGGCTTCGCAGCACGCCCCAAAATGACGTCCGCGTTCGTCGGCGTGCCCATCGTCCGCACGTCCGGATCGCCCAGCGGCACGGTCGCGCCCGTCGCGCGGTGGTAGACGGCGCGGTAGGTGCGCTCCTGCTCGTCCTCCCACACCTCGCGCTGATGCGTCTGGATGCGCGGGTCGTCCCAGTGCCACACGTCCACGGTGCGGTCCTCCAGCAGCGCCTCCATGTCGTACGGGTCGAACGCGCTGGTGTCGGCAGCGGTGGTGTCGGACTCGGCGGTATCGGCTTCCTCTTCGTCGTCCTCGTGCTCTGGGCGAAATCCGAAGAAGACGCGGGCGCCATCGTCCGACCACGCGACGTCGTTGTCGGCGGGCAGGGTCCAGCCGTCCGGCGCGTCGTCGGCGGTGGCGATCTCCTGGGCGTCGCCGCCGTCCCAGAGCCAGAGCGCCGCCGGGCCGGGCTCGCCCTCGTCGTCCTCGGTGGCGACGAGGAACGCCAGGTGGTTGTCGGCCTCGCTCCAGGTAAGGTGGGTGTAGTGCCCCGCCTCACGCGCGTCGAGCGCGGTCTCCGGCGCGTCGTCGGCCCGGAGGTCGTGCAGGTAGAGGCCCGTGCGGTCGTCCGTCGTGTCGGCCACGGCGTAGGCCACGTAGCGCCCTGCTTCGTCGAAGGCGAAGGTGCTGACGAGCGGCACCTCGACCTCGCGTCCGGTCTCCAGCTCGCGCAGCACTAGCCGCGTGCCGGGTGTGCGGTTCTTCTCGTCGCCGTCGTCCTCGTCGTCGGCGGCCTCGCTCGTGTCGGGCGCGGCGTGATGGTGGATGGCGAGCCAGCGCCCGTCCGTCGAGAAGGCGAACTGCTGCACGCGCTCGAACTGCGTCGTATCGCCCGTGGCGGTCTCCAGTAGCGCCAGGCCCGGTTTGGGCTTCTTGGCCTCGTCTGTCTCATCGTCGGCGGCTTCCTGCTCGGCCAGCGTCGGGTTGAGCGTGGCGGCCACCCATGCGCCGTCAGGCGTCAGGGCTGGATGGCTGCCATTCGGAAGCACGTAGCGCGCGTCGCCGCGGGTGGCATGGACGAGGACTTCGGGGTCGCCCCGGTCCGGCGCGGCGGTAAGGGCGAGCCACGCCCCGTCATCCGAGAGCGTGCGGTGCTGTGCCGCCCGGAATTGCATGACGTCGGTGAACGTCATCGCCCGCTGCTGTGCGGGCTGGGCCTGGGCCGGAAGGCTCCAGGCGCCGAGGGCGAGAATGATGAGCAGAGCACAGCGGACGACATACGCCGAACAACGAGCGGTCATAATCAGCTATCCAGATCACACGGCAAGCGGAATGCTCCAAGAATAGGCCCCTGCCGCGGGTTCTGCAAGCGCGCTCCGGAAATCCGCATGTCCGCCCGAACCCACGACCGGCGTGGACCACCTCGACCCGGGTATGAAGGTCGACCCTGAACATTGCCCTCAGCGCCTGCGTCCTACGAAACGGGGTCGACGCCTACTTCGGAACGTCGCGTCAGGCCCCACCTACTCACCTGTTGCAACGAATATGTTGCAATCCCCGGGATGCTCCACCGTGTTGCATCCAGATGCTACGACACGCGTTAGGGATCGTCACGGTATCTCCGACACACTGCCCGTTCACAACCCATCTGCCATGCCCTGGTACGGTCACCCCTCCATTGCCCTGCTGCTCATCCTGGTGCTGGCGGGCTGTTCGTCGTCGGATTCCGAGGAGGAAGGACCTCCTGGTGAACGCGGGGCGCGGGGGGATGCGCCGACGCCTGCGGTGGAGGTCGTAAAAGCCCGCTACGGCTCCCTCCCCTTGCAGAAGCGGATGACGGGCACCGTTCGTGCCGAGAACCAGGTCGCCATCTATCCGGAGATCAACGCGCCTGTCACCCGGGTCGCCGTGGAGAACGGCGATTACGTGCGGCAGGGCGAGGCGATGGTCTACCTGCGGGACCAGCAATACCGGGATCAGGTGCGCCAGGCCGAGGCTGCCCTGGAGATTGCCCGGGCGAACGCTAACCAGGCCGAGGCGACGCTGCGCGAACTGGAATCTCGCCTCCAGCGCACCCGCCAGCTGGCCGAGAAGCAGTACCAGAGCGACCAGGAGTTGGAGACGCTTCAGGCGCAGGTGGACGGCGCGAAGGCGTCGCTGCAGCAGGCCGAGAAGCAGTACCAGAGCGACCAGGAGTTGGAGACGCTTCAGGCGCAGGTGGACGGCGCGAAGGCGTCGCTGCAGCAGGCCGAGGGGCAGGTGGCGCAGGCCGAGGCCACGCTGGATGAGCGACGCGAGGCGCTGCGGCGTACCGTCATCCGCGCGCCCGTCAGCGGCTACGTCGGGCAGCGCGACGCTGAGATCGGCATGCGGGTGGATGGCAGCACGCGCCTCTTCACGCTCGGCAACCTGGACCGCGTGCGCGTCGAAGTCGCCGTGCCCGACGAGATGCTGGGCCGCATCCAGACCGGGCAGACGGCCCTCATCACCGCCCCGAGCCTGGAAGACTCGACGATCCGCGCGTCCGTCTCGCGCATCTCGCCGTTCGTGGAGCCGGGCAGCTTCAGCGCCGAAGCGGAGATCGACGTGCCGAACGACGGCCAGCGGCTCCGCGCGGGCATGTTCGTCACGGTGGACGTGCTCTACGGCGAGAGTCAGCAGGCTACGCTGGTGCCGCTCAGCGCCATCTATGAAGATCCAGCTTCTGGAAACCGTGGCATCTTCGTCGCCCCCACCCTCGGCGCCGAGATTCCCCTGGAAGAGCCGACCTCGTACGACCCCGACAATCCGCCGCCGCTGACCGAGCCCACGCCGACCGCGTTTCGAGAGGTGGAGATTCTGGCAGAAGGCCAGCAGACGGCCGGCGTGCGCGGCATCCAGCCCGGCACCTGGGTCGTGACCGTCGGGCAGAACCTGCTCAGCACCCGCACTGGCGAGCGCGTCCAGGCCCGGGTGCGCCCGGTGGCGTGGTCCCGCCTGATGGCGCTGCAACGCCTCCAGGACACCGACCTGCTGTACCGCGTCCTCGAACGGCAACAGCGCATCGCCAAGCAGCGCTTCGGCGCCCGAGACACGACGCAGAGCGACACGGCCGAGACGTCCGCCGCGACCGCCACCGAGGGCCGCACGCCGGACACCACCGGCAGCACCGCGGCGCTCACCGTCCAGCCGTAACCCCGAGCCCGACGCCCTTCTGCTGATACCGCTCCGAACCGCACTTTCTCATGGCGCTCTACGACACGTCCATCCGCCGCCCCGTCGCCACCGCGATGGCCTTCCTGGTCATCATCGTGGTCGGGGCCGTCAGCTTCTACTACCTGCCGGTTGACCTCCTCCCTGAGATCGAGTATCCCCGGGTGACGGTCTACACCAACTACCCGAACGTGGGGCCGGAGGAGATGGAGCAGATCATCACCGACCCGGTGGCCAATGCCGTCTCCGGCGTGCCCAACGTGGAACGGATCACCTCGCGCTCCGACGAGGGCGGCAGCCGCGTGAGCCTGGAGTTCGCGCAGGGCACCAACCTGGACGCCGCCACCAACGACGTGCGCGCCGCGCTGGACCGCATCCGCGACGACCTGCCCGTGGAGGCCGAGCCGCCCGGCATCTGGAAGTTCGACCCCAACAGCCAGGAGATCGTCACCATCGCGGTCGAGTCGAGCCGCGACCTCGAATCGCTCACGCGCCTGATGGAGCGCGACCTCAGCAAGCGCTTCGAGCAGATCCCCGGCGTGGGCACCATCTCCATCCAGGGCGGCATCTACCGGCAGATCCGCGTCAACATCGACCGGGACCGCCTGCAGGCGTACGACCTGTCCGCGGCGCAGGTGCAGCAGGCCATTGCGCAGGCCAACGTGGCACTGCCCGGCGGCAACGTGAAGGAAGGGCTGAAGGACCTCTACATCCGCACGCAGGGCGAATATGAGTCGCTCGACCAGATCCGGCGGACGGTCGTCAGCACCATCGCGGGCAACCCGGTGCGCGTGGAAGACGTGGCCGAGGTGGTGGACGGCTACGAAGACCTCTCGCGCATCGCCGAGCTAAACGGCATTCCCATCCTGCGCCTCGAAATCCAGAAGCAGAGCGGCGCCAACACGGTCACGGTGGCCGAGGACATTCGCACCGAGGTGGAGCGCATCAACGAGACGCGGGGCGACGTGCGGCTGACCGTCGTCGGCGACCAGAGCCAGTTCATCCGCCAGTCGATCAGCAACGTGCAGAACGCCGCCATCTGGGGCTCGCTGCTGGCCATCCTGGTGCTCTACCTCTTCCTCCGCAACGGGTCGACGACGTTCATCATCGCGCTGTCGATCCCGATCTCGATCATCGCCACCTTCGGGCTGCTCTACTTCAACGACCTGACGCTGAACCAGATGACGTTCGGCGGGCTGGCACTGGGCGTGGGCCTCATCGTGGACAACGCCATCGTGGTCCTCGAAAACATCATTCGACAACGGGAGGAGAACGGACGATCCCTCAAAGAGGCGGCCTCCATCGGCACCAAAGAAGTGGCGGGCGCCATCGTGGCCTCGACGCTGACCACGTCGGTCATCTTCCTGCCGCTCGTCTTCGCCCGCACGACGACGGCCGCCCTCTTTCAGTCGCTGGCCCTCGTCGTGGTCTTCGCGCTGGCCTGCTCGCTGCTCGTGGCGCTGACGCTGGTGCCGATGATGGCGAGCCGCTTCCTGACCATCGACCCCGCCGAAGAGCAGGCCGACCGGGACCGCTCGAAGTCGTGGTTTCAGCGCGCCTTCGCCCGGCTGGAGACGCGCTACGCCCGCCTGATCGAAAAGACGCTGCGCCGCCGCTGGGTCGTCTTCGTCACGACGGGGGCGCTGCTGATCGGCGCGCTGGCGCTCTGGCCGCTCATCTCCATCGAGCTGGCGCCCCAGACGGACGCCAACGAGATCGACGTGGACCTGGACATGGAGCAGGGGACCAACATCGCGGTGGTGGTGGAATACCTGGACGAGCTGGAGAAGATCGTCAAGCCGCTGCTGCCCGAGGGGGACGTGGAAAACTTCGCCAAGCAGGTGCAGCCGTGGGGCGCCGAGGTCGAGATCCGGCTGAAGTCCGCCGGGGAGCGGTCGGTCAACTCGTTCGCGCTGGCCGACAGCATCCGCGCCGCCGTGGTCGGCAAGGTGCCGGGCGCCGACGTGCGGGTCGATGCGCAGTCCGGCCTGTGGATCCTGCGCCGCATCTTCAGCTCCAGCGGCGGCAACCAGGCGCTGCAGGTGGAGCTGCGCGGCTACGACCTGGAGCGGGCCCGCGAGATCGCGCAGCGCATCCAGGGACGCCTCGAACGCGTCGAGGGCGTGGCGGGCGTGCGCATCGGGCGGCGCGAAGGACGGCCCGAAGTCAACATTCAGTTTCAGCGCGACAAGATCGCCTCGCTCGGCCTCTCCACGCAGGAGGTGGCCGCGCCGTGCAGACGAACGTGGGCGGCAGCCGCGCGGCCGTGTACCGTGAGGCCGGTGACCAATTCCCCATCGTCGTCCGCCTGCGGCCCGAAGACCGCCTCTCGGTGCAGGACCTGGACAACGTCTCCATCCGCACGCCTGCGGGCGAGTCCGTGCCGCTCTCGTCGCTGGTCAGCACGAGCCGCAAGCGCGGGCCGACCGAGATCCGCCGCATCAACGGGCAGCGCGTGACCTACATCTCGGCGTCGCTTACGAGCGGTGCCGTGCTGGGCGAAGTCGTGGAACGCTCGCGCGCTGTCCTGTCCGACCTGGCCCTGCCCGAAGGCTTCTCGATCGTCTTCGGCGGCGAGTACCGCGAACAGCAAAAGGCCCAGCGCGACTTCACCATCGCCATCCTGATGGCGCTCCTGCTCATCTACATGGTCATGGCCGGCCAGTTCGAGCGCTTCCTCGACCCGATCATCGTCATGTTCAGTGTGCCGCTGGTGCTCATCGGCGTGCTGCCTACGCTGGTGCTCACCGGCACGACGGTCAACATCCAGAGCGTGATGGGATTGGTGATGCTCATCGGCATCGTGGTGAACAACGCCATCGTCCTGGTGGACTACATCAACCTGATGCGGCGCGACCGCGAGTTGCCGCTGCTGGAGGCCGTCGCCGAGGCGGGGCGCCTGCGCCTGCGGCCCATCCTGATGACCACGCTGACGACCATCCTGGGCCTCGTCCCGCTGGCTATCGGCCTCGGCACGGGCGCCGAGATTCAGGCGGCGCTGGCTCGCGTCGTGATCGGCGGCCTGGCGGCCTCGACGCTGGTGACGCTCGTCCTCATCCCGGTCGCCTACGTGAGCGCCCACCGCCTCGGCGAGCGCGTGCGCAGCTTCGACTGGTCCTTCGGACGCCGCGGCGGCACAATCATCGGCCCGGCGCAGACGCAGCAGTAGAACTGGTTTCGTCGCGTGACGTCCGCATCGCTGAGAACGTGGTGCGTGATGCGTGGTGCGTGGTGCGTGGTGCGTATGCTCCGATTTGATTCGGCACAGCGTCCAGCGCATGACATGAGGCCGCCCTCCGCAGGCAAAACGGTGCATCGACGCATCGAGGCGGGGAAGCACGTCGGTTCCTTGCCTCCTCGTCTCATCCATTCATCGGACGAACGAACGTCGTTTCCTCCATACGTCCGTACCTCTCCCCTTCCATCCGCCGACCGCGTCGGCCTGTCCTACCACAGCGCTGCCCCGTCGGACAGCACGATGGCGGCCACGAGCAGCAGCAGCGTGACCGTCCAGAAGGCGATGGCGAGGCGCGTGGCTTTGCGGGCACGCTCGGCCTCGTACCACGTCGTCGGACGAATGCCCTGTACGATGAACGTGGCCACCGCGGCCAGGTTGATGGCGACGACGTTGGTGACGAGCAACAGTCCCGCCCCCATCGCCAGGGTGTAGTCGCCCGCCCCGACGAGCAGTCCCACGGCCACCGCGGGCGGCATCAGTGCGACGGCCACCATCACGCCCACGAGGGCC
The DNA here is from genome assembly GCA_009908885.1 of Bacteroidota bacterium. Classification (GTDB taxonomy): domain Bacteria; phylum Bacteroidota; class Rhodothermia; order Rhodothermales; family JAAAOL01; genus JAAAOL01. The sequence goes on from JAAAOL010000258.1 coordinate 16,078, forward strand.
GTCGAGACGCCGCGTGTGGTGGACAGCGTGCCCGCCACGCCCGCCGCCAGTGCCAGCGCCAGGTCACCCAGCGTCACGTCGGTGCGGCTGGCTACCTCGGGGATGGAGGCATCGACGGTCAGCAGCACGCCGCCCACCATGGAGAGCCCGACGGCCAGCAACAGCCCCGCCAGGTTGACGCGCAAGGCTCGGCCGATCAGCTTCATGTCGCCCAGCGTGGTGCCCAGCGCCAGCGCGATGTTGGGCCCCAACAGCGGGGCGATCACCATGGCGCCGATGACGACCGCCGTGCTGTCGCGCAGCATCCCGCCCATCGCCACCACCGCCGAAAGCACGATGAGCGTGTAGTGCAGCGTCGCCACGGTGAGGTCGTCGTTCAGGTCCTGGTACACCTCCTCACGACTCACGCGGCCCGGCGTCGCCTCCTCGTCCTTTTCGTCCTCGTCATCAGGCTGCTCCTCCTCGTCCTCTTCGGCGCGAGGGAGCGATGCCTCTACCGGCACCAGCACGACGCGGTAGTCCTCCGACCCAATGCGTTCGCTTAGCGTGTCGACTAGCGCCTCCGTCTTCTCGGCCTCCAGTACGATGCGGACGAGACAGCCCTCGTCCCCGCTCAGATCGAGGACGTAGTGCTCTTGCTCGTCGAAGAGGTCGCCCAGGTGCTCCCTGGCGCGGCCGGTAGGCAGATAGATGTCGAGAGCACGAAGCGCCATGGGCTCCAGCAGATGCGTGACACGGTCAGACGCGATGAAAGTAGCCCACAGCCGCCTCGGCTGCAATCCGGGTTCCGATTAAGAACTCCTCTTCCACGATCCAAGGAAACACTACACCACCCCATGGTATCACTTGAGTAGCTGTCGACCATCACACACTCCCCGATACCATGAGCTCCTACTACTTTTCGACGACGCTGCCCCTTCCGCTGGACGACGCCGAAGCGCGGGTGCGTGACGTGCTGCAACAGGAAGGCTTCGGCGTGCTGACCGAGATCGACGTGAAGGCGACGATGAAGAAGAAGCTGGACCTCGACTTCCGCCCGTACAAGATCCTCGGGGCCTGCAATCCGCCGCTCGCCCACAAGGCGCTCCAGGCGGAAGACAAGATCGGAACGATGCTGCCGTGCAACGTCATCGTCCAGGAGACGGACGAGGGCCGTACCGAAGTGGCGGCTATCGACCCCGTCGCGTCGATGCAGGCCGTTGGGAACGAGGCGCTGACCGATATTGCCGAGGACGTGCGGGCCCGCCTCCGCCGCGTGATCGATGCCCTCTCGGCATCGTGACCTGTCCTCCCGCCCTCCCAGCCGCCTACGCCACGTCCTCCAGCACGGCTTCGAGCGCCTCTTCCAGTTCGCGCCGCGTGAAGGGCTTGGACACGTAGCCGTCGAAGCCTTCTTCGAGGAGCTTCGAGCGGTCGCCCGGCATCGCGTAGGCCGTGCACGCTACCGCCGGGACGCTCGCCCACCCCGCTGTGCCCCGGACCTGCTTCAGAAAATCGACCCCGGTGTTTTGCTCGCTCAGGTTGATGTCGACGAGCAGCAGGTCGAAGGTTTCCTCCCGGACGAGCGCCAGGGCTTCGTCCACGGTGGCGGAGAGCCGCACCGCGTACTTGGATTGCAACATGAGTTGGAGGAGGCGCTGCGTCTCGGGTTGGTCCTCCACGATGAGAACGCGCTTTTTCTGACCCTGTGGGGAAGTCATGGGGATAGGGGGATGGGATTCAGGATCCGGCTTGCATGGTGCGGCGGGCGGGAGCGGTGGACGTGCTAGGTAAGCAAACGGTAAATGTGCTGCCCTCGTCTTTCGCGCTATCGACCGTAATGGTTCCCTCCATGAGTTCGACGAGGCGCTTCGTGATGGACAGGCCCAGCCCCGTGCCCTCGAAGGCCCGGCTGTTGCCTTCTGACTCTTGCTTAAACTCGTCGAACAGGTGCGGGAGGAACGCCGTGCTGATGCCGACGCCCGTGTCCTCCACCTGCACCGCCACCTGGTCGTCGTCGTGGGACGTCAGCCGCACCACGATGCCGCCCTCTGCGGTGAACTTGATGGCGTTCGACAGGAGATTGGTCAGCACCCGCGTGAAGGCCCCTTCGTCCGTCAGTGCGTACGTCGGCTCCGAAGGAAATGCCGTCTCCAGCGTGATGCCCTTGCGGTCCGCCTCCTTGGCAAAGCTCTGCACGACCTGCTCGACGACGGGCTGCAAGCGGAGCGGACGCCGCTCGATGGTCATCTCGCCGCTTTCGAGGCGGGACAGGTCCAGCACCGAGTTGAGCGTGACGAGCAGCCGCCGCCCGCCCCGGGCGATGAGGTCGACGAATTCGTTCTGAGGGCCCTCGATCTCCTCGTCCAGCAGCTCGGCAAAGCCGATGATGGACGTGAGCGGCGTGCGGATCTCGTGGCTCATGTTGGCCAGGAAGGTGCTCTTGAGGCGGTTCATCTCCTCGGCACTCTCCTTCGCCTCGATGAGCGCCTGCTCGTACTCCTTCTGCGCCGTGATGTCGCGCACCGTGGCGATCACCACGTCTTCGCCGAAGTAGTGGCCCTTGCTGAGCAGCACCTCGTGCGGGAAGACCTCGCCGCTCTTGCGCCGGCCCCACCACTCCAGGCGCTGCGGCTCGCCCGCGAAGGCGCGCTGGATGTCTGCCATCGCCTCCTCCACGTCGTTCTTGCCCGGCGCGGCCAGGAGGGCGGGCGTCTGGCCCTGAAGCTCGTCCTTCTCGTAGCCGTACATGTCGAGCGCGCTCGGGTTGACGTCGATAAAGCGCCCCGCGCGGTCGTGAATGAAGATGGCCTCCCGGACCGACTCGAACAGGTTGCGGTAGCTCGCCTCACTGTCCTGAAGCGCCTGCTCGGCCTGCTTGCGCGCTGTGATGTCGAACGAGGTGCCGATGGCCCGGACCGGACGCCCCGCCTCGTAGAAGACCCGCCCGCGCGTCCAGACCCAGCGCTCCTTGCCGGACGGCGGACGCGTGCGGTATTCGTACTCGAAGTCCTGGAGCCCTTCTTTGAGCGTCGTCCAGATCCGCTCGGCTACGGTGTCCAGGTCGTCCGGGTGGACGAGGGCCAGAAAGTCCTCTAGCGTGTCGCCCAACTCGTCGGGCGCCAGCTCGAACAGCCCGTAGACGTTCTCCGAGTAATGCAGCGTTCCGGTGACGACGTCCCAGTCCCAGGTCACCATCTCCGCCGCCTCCAGGGCCAGTTGCAGCCGCGCCTCACTGAGCCGGTGGGCCCGCTCCATCGCCTTCTGCGCCGAAATGTCCCGCGCGATGACCGAGGCGCCCACGATGGCCTCTTTCCGATCCCGGATGGGCGAGACGGTGAGGGCCACCTCCAGGCGGGACCCGTCCTTGTGCGCCCGCACCGTTTCCTGCTGCTTCACCGGCTCGCCCGCGCGGACGGAGGCGACGATCTGGTCGAACTCCTCCCTCCGCTCGGGGGGAAAGAGCTGCAGCACCGATTGCCCGATGATCTCGTCGGCGGTGTAGCCGTAGAGCCGCTCGGCCCCGGCGTTCCAGCTCGTGATGATGCCGTCGAGCGTCTTGCTGAAGATGGCGTCGTCGGTCGACTCCACGATGGCGGCCAGGCGCGCGCGATGTTCCTCAGCGACCCGACGCTCGGTCACGTCACGTTGGACGGAGACGAAGTGGGTGATCGTGCCCGCGTCGTCGCGCACCGGCGTGATGGACCACTCGACGACGTAGGGCGTGCCGTCCTTACGGTAGTTCGTCGTCTCCCCCTCGAAGGTCTCTCCCCGCCGGAGCGCGCCCTTCAGCCGGTCGAGCATGGCGAAGTCGGTCTCGGGCCCCTGCAGGAGGCGCGGCGACTGGCCGACCACCTCCTCGGCGGTGTACCCCGTCATGCGCGTGAACGCCTCGTTGACGAAGACGATGCGGGGGCCGGGCCGCTCCAGGTCGGCGTCGGTGATGATGATGGCATCCTGCGACTCGGCCACGCTGGTAGCGAGGAGTTGCAGCTTTTCCTCGCGGGCGACCTGCTCGGTGATGTCGAGCACCGTGCCTGAGAGGCACCAGGGCCGCCCGTGCTCGTCGAACTCCGCCTCCCCCTGCTGGTGTACGACGCACACCGTCCCGTCGGGTCGACGGAAGCGATACCGCGCATCGATGGGTCCCTCCCCGGTGAGGGCCCGTTCCCGCTGCCGCCGCAGCTCCGCGCGGTCGTCAGGGTGGACGGCGGCCATGAAGGCGTCATAGGAAATAGGCTGGTCTCCCCATCCGAAGATGCGGAGCGTCTGCTCCGACCAGTAGATGTCCCCCCGGCGGAGGTCGTGTTCCCAGTTCCCGAGCCCGGCGATGCGTTGCGCCCGCGCCAGCCGCTCCTGGCTTCGCCCCCGCTCGATGGCGTAGCGCACGACCCGGGCCAGCAGCCGCGGCGTCAGCTCGTGCTTGGTGAGGTAATCCTGCGCCCCGTGCCGGATGGCCTCCATCCCGAGCGCTTCGTCCTGCCGCCCCGTGAGCACCGCGACGGGCACGTGGCCCGCACACGCGCGCATCCGGTCCAGCGTCGCCAGCCCCTGGCTGTCCGGCAGGCCGAGGTCGAGCAGGACGAGATCCACCCGGGCCGTCTCCAGGTAGGCGCAGGCGTCCTCCAGGCGCCGCTCGCGGACGACGGTGAATGCCGAGTCCATGCGGCGCAGCGGTCGCATGGCAGCCTCGGCGTCGACGTCGTCGTCCTCCACCAGCAGGACTGTCAGCGTGTCGGTCGTCAGCTCCATGCCTCCTCGCCTCCGCGTGTGGGAGCGTCGGACGATGACGGAGGGCTCCCGCATGGCAACGCGGCTGCAGACGAACGTTCCGGGGTGGCACGAGGCAGCATGCAGCCTTCTGGAGGAAGCAGTCGCTGCCAGAGATGTTCAGACAGCAGCACCATGAGGAGACGAGGCGGGCCGTGGTGGGTGAAGGTGCAGAAACCGGTTCGGGGGGGACGAACCCCTCACTCGTTCCGTTGTATCGGCCGTCGTCCGTCGAAAATAATGAAATGCTTCACGATGCAAGGCCGATGGGAACACGCGACCTGCGAAGATACGATGAGATCGATTAGAATCCGAGCAGGACGCAAAAAAAGCCGACCCTGCGCTGGGGCAAGGTCGGCTCTGGACCGCGGAGAGGGAGGGATTCGAACCCTCGATACGGCTATAAACCGTATACTCCCTTAGCAGGGGAGCGCCTTCAGCCACTCGGCCACCTCTCCGGCAAAGGGCGCAAAATATACGCCTCTGTACTACGACGTGCAATGATGGGCGTTCCAGCGTGCGGCGGCCCGTCCGACGCCGGAGTCAGCCGGCCTGTTCGAGCGCGTCGGCGCCGCTGGTGATCTCCAGGATTTCCTTCGTGATGGCGCTCTGGCGGGCCCGGTTGTACTGCAGCCGCAGGTCGCGCAACAGATCCTCGGCGTTCGAGGTCGCGTTGTCCATCGCCACCATGCGGGCGCCCTGCTCGGCGGCGTTCGACTCCAGCATGGCGCGCCAGATCTGGTAGTTCAGGTAGCGCGGCAGCAGCTCTTCCAGGATGGCCTTCGCATCCGGCTCGAAGAGATAATCGTCCGCGTAGGCGGCGCTCAGCTCGGCGCGGTGCTCGATCTCCGTCTCCATCACCGGCGTCATGAACTGCTCCTCCGGCACGGGCAGGAAGGGCTCGACGATGCGGTTCTGCGAGATCGTGTTCTTGAACTCGTTGTAGACGACCCGCACCTCGTCCCACCGGTCGTCGGCATAGCCTTCGATGGCCCGGCGGGCTACCGTCTGCGCGTCGTCGAACGAGAGGTCGTTGAAGACGCCCCGAAAGTCGCCGATGAGCTGGTAGCCGCGCTTCTTGAAGTGCTCGTGCCCCTTGCGCCCGACGCAGATCAGGTACAGGTCGCCGGATTCCTGAAGCGCGGCATACTCGTCCTCGATGAACTGGGTCGCTCGCTTGATGACGTTCGAGTTGAACGCTCCGGCCAGTCCGCGGTCCGCCGTGATGACGATGACGAGCGCTGCCCGGACCTCCTCGTGCGGGACGAAGAGCGGGTGCGTGGAGGGATCTACCTGGTGCTTCAGGTGGCTGATCATCTCGCCCAGCTTGAAGGCGTAGGGGCGCGTCTTGAAGATGCGCTCCTGGGCCCGCCGCAGCTTGGCCGCCGCCACCATCTTCATGGCGCGCGTCACCTGCTGCGTGTTCTCGACCGAGTTGATCCGGTTGCGTATGTCGCGGAGGCTAGCCATCGAAAGGGCGTTTTAGGAAAGTCGGAGGGCGAGCGGCGCGAGCGCCTCGCAGGTTACTCGACGTACAGTTCGGCGAGGTCCTTGGCTTCCTTCTCGAAGACCTCCCTGGCCTCGTCGCTCAGCGTGCCCGTCTCGCGGATGGCGTCGAGGACGGCCTCGTGGCGCAGCGTCAGCCGCTCCAGGAACTCGCTCTCGAACTCCTGCACGCGGTCGACCGGCACCTTGTCGATGAAG
>JAAAOL010000094.1 GCA_009908885.1 Bacteroidota bacterium
CAGTCGTCGAGGAAGCGAGTGGTCACACGGCACCCAATCACCGGTGGATGGTCTTTCCTCTATTCATCCGCCCCTCACACCAACTCCGGTTACTGAGTTGGTGTATGGAGGGTTGAAAGTGTGAAGGGTTGGAGGAGCGTCACGTCCATACGTCCACACCGTCACACGTCCAACCCCAAATCCGGCCTCGCGGGGCTACGTCATACCACCATGGTGCAGCCGGATTTGGTATCACACGTCACTCCGATTCGGACGCGATGGGCAGGGCCTCGATGGCGTCCAGCACGCGGGTCGGCGCCAGGGTGGTGTCATCGTCCGTCTCGGGCGGGGCCACCGTCACGCGCAGCGCCTTGAGCCCGTTGGCGCCCTGCAGGTCTTGCAGTTCCAGCTCCTCGACCGCGTCGGTCAGGTAGCCCGCGGCCTGCAGGTACTCCACGTAGCGGCGGTATTCCTGCACCTCGCGCGACTGCGAGTAGACGATGGCGATCTTGCCGGGCTGCGTCAGCCGCTCGCCCGTGCCGCGAACCACGGCCTTGTCGATGCGCTTCTTGACGATCTCATAGCGGATGTCGTACGCGCCGTCCACGTCGAACTTTTTCTCCTCCAGGCGGAAGCGGATCGAGAGCGGGAGGTGCTGCACCAGGATCAGGTGGGCCGTCTCTAGCGGCACGGCCAGGGTGGGACGCAGGCGGTCCAGCTCCCAGGAGATGCCACAGTGCACCATCAGCTGCCACAGACGCAGGTTCTGCAGGTAGAGCACGTCGAACCCGCCCTGTTCCACCAGCGCCTCGCCGATGTAGATGTTGTAGTCGACGCCGTCCGTCTTGTACTTCTCGAAGTAGTGCGGAAACATGGCCTGGGCCGTCTCCTGCTGCTCGTCGAGGTAAGCGCCGACGGTGTCGTTGATGCGCTGCACGCTCTGGTCGAAGTCGCGGCGGCGGCGGTACAGGATGCCCAGGTCCGGGTCGAGGGCCTCCCGGTAGGTGGCGATGCGGCGACGCACGCCCGGGCTGACGGCAGCCAGGTGGTCGAACAGCGGCTCGACGTCGCGGTGCAGGAAGTCCAGCACCGTAATTTCGTGCTCGGAGTTGAGTTCGGTCTGCAATTCCTCCACGAAGCGCTCCACGCGGTAGCCGATCTCGTCCAGAATGGGCAGCGGACGGTGGATGCTGGCTTCGATGATGACGGCGAGGGCGAGTCCGAGTTGTTCGAGGAGGTCTTCGCGGATGGCCTCGTTGCGGTGGTCGGAGGAGCCGCGCACGTCGGTCAGCCCGTAGAGCGGATACACGTCGCGGAAGACGATCTGCTCCAGCTGAGCGCGGTTCGCGTCCGTCTGCTGATCCAGGTAATTGGCGGCGGCTTCCCGGAAGCGCCACTCGACGACCGGGTGCAGCGCCGTGTACTGCCGCTTGATGACGGCCTGCAGACGATCTTCCTGCTCGTCCAGCGTGCGTTGCAGCGCCGTGGCGAAGAGGGCGATCACTTCCTGGAGTTTCAGCGCGCTGAGTTCGTTGATGACGCCCGCCTTGGGCGAGGCGACCTCCAGCACGCCGATGGCGCGGTCTTCGTAGACGAGCGGGGCCAGGAGCAGGCTGCGGAAGCCGAGGTCCTTCAGATGCGCCTCGTAGCCTGTGTCGTGGGGGCTCTGCTCCAGGTCGCTGAGCACCACCGGCTGCATCGTCTCGAACAGGTGTGCGTAGCTGGAGGCCTCGCTGTGCGGGCAGTCCGGCGCGCAGCCTTCGTCCAGCAGCAGGCTGCGACCGATGGGGCGGGCCTGCTGCATCGCGTCGAACTCGTTGCGGCGCAGGCTGATCAGGCCCAACCGCAGTTCGGGGCAGCGCAGGAGCGTGCGCAGGCGGCTCTGCAACTGATCGAGGTGGTCCGACGAGGCCATCGCATCCTGCTGGAGCAAGTCGTGGCGCAGCATCGAGAGGGCCTGCTGGTCCGTAACGTCCGTCGCCGTGAGGACGGTGAAGCCCTCCAGCGAGAAGCGATCCGGCGGCAGATGATGCTCCCACAGCGGCAGGTTGAGCGGCTCGGCCAGGAGCCGCTGCACGTCGTCGTCCGAGAGCGTGGGGGTGTCGCCGTGGGTGAGGACGGTGCAGAAGCTGGCGTCGATGCTGATGCGGTGGTAGTTATCCAGGCCGGTGCGCGAGTCCCGCGTCGTGAAGAGCATGGGAAGCGCGAAATCAGCCTCGATGCCGTAGATGGCCCGCAGGATGTTATGATACACCCGCATCGTCTTGGCACGCTCCACCATCTCGGCGTCGAAGTGGGTGTGGCCCACGAGGGTGGACGACTCGAAGAAGCGCTCGAACGGCGGCGTGGCGTAGGCGGGCGTCATCCGGAGCGGCACATAGATCGCTCCGTACGTATGTTTACGGAGGCCGTGCGGAAACACCGCCGTCATCATCAGGTCGAGCACGTCCCTGTGGTCGCGCAGCACCTGGAGGTCGTCGAGGCGACCGTGCAGGCCGGGCGTCGCCGCGTACCGCTGGAGCACCTGCTCGGCCATCGGCGCCAGCGGCGAGGACGGGTCGTCCGCTGCCGCCTGCCAGTAGTCCACCAGCGGCTGCAGGTTGAAGTGGGTCTCGAAAAAAGGAGGTATCTCGTCGATCATGGCAGAAGCCGTCCAGCGTGGGCGGAACAGGCGGGGACCGGTATACCGGAGGAAGACAATAGTAAGTTGCACGAAGCGAGCCGCAGTTACGTCCGTAGCGGCCGCGATCACCGAATACCTATTCTACGATGTTTGTGCTCAAGAAGATCGTCAGCGCGTTCATATATCCGGTGCCGGTGGCACTCTTCGTGCTCCTCGTCGGGCTCGCGCTGCTGTGGCGGCGCCGTGCATCCCGGTGGGGGCGCCTCGGCGTGACGGCGGGTATCGCTCTGCTGATCCTTTTCGCGACGAAGCCGCTGCCGGAACTGGCCGTACGGTCGCTGGAGCAGCGCTACGACGTGTTCGTTCCGGCCCGCCATGCCGAGGAGGCCGTGCAGTGGGTCGTGGTGCTGGCCGGGGGCGTGGACGACGATCCTCGGCTGCCGCCGAACGATCAGGTGACGGAAGTCGGGCTCGCCCGGCTCATGGAAGGTCTGCGCATCCTCCAGCACTATCCCGAGGCGCGCCTGGTGCTGAGCGGCGGCGGGTTCTTCTCGACGATCCCCGAGGCCGAGGCCATGCGCGACGTTGCGTTGATGCTGGGCACGGACTCGTCCCGCATCGTCGTAGAGACGGACTCCTGGGATACCGACGATCAGGCGAAGGCGATGCAGCAGGTCGTGGAGGAGGCGCGGTTCGTGCTCGTCACCTCGGCGGTGCATCTGCCCCGCGCCATGCTGCTGTTCCGAGGACAGGGCCTGTCGCCGCTACCCGCTCCGACGCAGCATCAGGCCAGCGGCGCGTTCCGCCCGCACCTGCGCTGGCTGCTGCCCACCGTGGGCAATCTCACCATGCTGACGGCGGCCTGGCACGAATACCTCGGCCTGGGCTGGGCCTGGCTCCGCGGCCTCGCAGGATAGCACGCGTGACCGTGTCGGGAGGAACAGCAGACCGGCGTGGGCGATTTCGATAGTCGCAGGTCCCGATGTCGTACCGTAACCCAGGGTATGGGGCAGCCCCGATGTGGCTCTCAGATCGCGGACCACGCACAGCGCACCACTCACCACGGACCACGCACGTCGCCACGACCCGGACTTCACCAAGCTGAGTCCGTATCATTACGTGCACGTACTTCGAGCCAGACGGGACGATGAAACTACGCATCAACGGTAACGCGATTCGCCTCCGCCTCTCGCAGATGGACCTCGCGACGTTCGCCGAAACAGGTCGCCTGGCCGAGACGGTGGCCTTTCCGGCAGGCGCCGAGCTGCAGTACGTGCTCGAAGCGTCTCCTGATACCGATCGCCTCGACGCGACCCTTCACGACCACACCCTCGTCGTGCACTGCCCGCAGGCCTGGGTGGCCGACTGGGTGGACACCGATCGCGTCGGGTTCGAGGCGGCGATTCCACTGGATGGGGGGGAGACGCTTCACCTGCTCGTCGAAAAGGACTTCGAATGTCTCCACCGGCCGACGGCGGCCACGGCTGATGCCTTCCCGCACCCCGATGCCCGGGGAGATGACGCCTGAGCGCCGCGCCAGCGCAGCGGAGAAGACCGCCGCCCACCGCCTCACCCTTGCCTCATGCCGTCCGACGAGCGCACTTCAGGGCTTATCCTGGCCGGGGGGCAGAGCACCCGCTTTGGCATGGACAAGGCGCGGTTCGTCATCGACGGGGCGCCGATGATCCGGCACGTGTACGACGTGGTGTATCCGTTTTGTAGCGAGGTGTTGGTGAGTGTCGCCGAGGCCGGGGCGGCGTATCCGCTGCCGGGATCGGTTCGGTACGTCACGGACCAGCGGGAGAATGCGGGACCGCTGGCGGGGCTGGAAGCCGGCCTGCTGGCGACCTCGACGCCGTGGCTACTCGTCGTCGCCTGTGATTTGCCATTCGTGACTCCGGGCCTCCTTAAGCGACTCCTCAGCCACCGCACGCCAACGGCGAAGGCCGTCGTGCCTACCACGCCGGACGGACGGATCCATCCGCTCTGTGCAATCTATCACCGGCGGCTCTTGCCCATCGTGCAGGCGCACCTGGACGCTGGCCAGCGTGCCCTTCA
>JAAAOL010000389.1 GCA_009908885.1 Bacteroidota bacterium
GCGTGGTCGTCCCCGCGGCGAGGCTGACCGTCTCTTCCAGGGCCACGTAGCCGTCCTTCTCGACGGTGACGAGCACCTCCAGGTCGTCCTGCTCCGTTTTTCCCGTGCGGGTGGACGGGTCCGTGCCCGGACGCAGCCGCACGAGCCGGGGCTGAATGGTGCCTGTTCCCAGCCGGACGAAGGATGCCGTGTTGGTGACGTGCCCATCGCCGAAGCGCAGGCGATAAAAGTACACCCCGCTCGCGAAAGGACGTTGCATATCGACCTGTCGGCCCTGTGCGTCGAACACCTCCAGGGTGGGCGTCGCGGTGATGGCGGGCGGCGCCGTGTAGCGGATCACCAGCGGCGCGTAATGTGAGGCGGGGACGGGATTGGGGCTGGGCGTGCTGACCCAGTGCGTGTCGAACCGGTCGGGCACGTCCGCGATGGCCGTCCGCGAGACGGACAGGGTCTCTTCGAAGCGCCCCTCGGCATCGGTGCGGAGGTCTTGCCGCAGCACCTCCCCCGTCTCCACGTCGATCAGGGAGACCCGAGCATCGGGCACGGGAATGCGCGTCTCATCATCGCGCACGGCGCCGGCGATGGTGTACTCCGCCCCCACCGACGACGGCGCGGCGAGGACGGTGCGCAGGGCGATGGATCGAGGCAACCAACCAGGATCGTCCGTTATAGCGGGGGTTTCCCAGGACGCTGCTGGCGCCGCCGACGGCGACGGGCCATGCGCAGCAGGCTGGGCCGGGGCCGGACGCCCCCATGCAACGATGAACAAGGACAGACCGAGGAGATAGAACAGGCGGGCACAGCGCATGACGTGAGCACTCGTTCGTTGATGAGAAACGCGCTTGCCTCTCGGGAGACGATACGTCTTCGGGAAGGCGCTGGCCGATGAGAGGGTGCGAACAGCCGAAGGCCTTCTGAGAGTATGACATGCTGTTGAGTATTCTAATATGTTGGATTTGCATCCGATCGTCAACTTTTCCGCCGGATACGGCCAGATCGGCCCGCGAGGTATCTCGATGTAGGGGATTCCTCCACACGGCGCCCTGCGATTCACCTACGCCGGGCCTCGGGACGCTCCTGCACGGTAGGGCGCGCTCGCGCTCGTATCTTGGCGTGCCATTATCCTGACGTGTAATTCGAGACCGCTGCCTGCATGAAATTGCTCATCCCGCCGCACATCGGCTGGCCGCTGCTGGTCGTTTCCCTTCTGGGCATCAGCATCGGCGCCAGCATGGTGACCGTATTCGCTTCGCGCTCCGACGGCGGCGCACAAGTCATCGACGACTACTACGAGAAGGCCGTCAACTGGGACGCCACCCAGGCGAACCAGGCCGCCAGCGACGCGCTCGGCTGGACGACGACTCTGCACCTGGAGCCGCTCCGACCGTCGGGCCTGCGCATGCTCGAACTGACCGTGCGCGACTCCACGTCGGCCCCGGTGACGAACCTCAGCGGTACCGTCAAGCTCTTCCGTCCCGATCAGGCGGGCGCCGTGGCGACGATTCCCCTGTCCGAAGCGTCCGAGACGCCCGGCGTGTACCGCCAGCAGGTGCCCCTCTCCGACCCCGGCCTCTGGGACGTGCAAGTCCTGGCCGCCCGGGACGGTACGCCCGTCTACCAGACGACGCTGCGGCACGAGGTCTCTCGCTGAGCCATGGCTGTTGCGACACGTGCCTCGACGGCGACCTGTAGCACAGATACTCCGTGCGAACATTGCGGGCTGCCTGTGGGGCCGCGCCCGGTGGGAGACGACCCCTATTTCTGCTGCTCCGGTTGCGCGGTGGTCTACGAGGCGCTGCACGATGCCGGGTTCGACGATACGTTTTACCGATTGCGCGACCTGACGCCCGACGCGCGAGATCCCCAACCGGCCCAACCCCGCGTCGACCCGTTGCATCTCTCGGAGCTGGACGCTCCGGCGTTTCTGGAGGAGCACACGGAGGACCTGGGCGATGGCCTCCGCGAGATCGAACTGTTCCTCGACGGCGTGCACTGCGCGGCCTGCGTGTGGCTGGTCGAGCGCCTGCCGTACGAGCTCGACGGCGTCGTGGAGGCCCGGCTCGACCTGCCCCGCGCGCGGCTGACGCTGCAGTTCGACCCCGATCACGTGAAGCTGTCGGACGTGGCGCGCTGGCTAGCCCGGTTCGGGTACCAGGCGCATCCGTCGCGGGCTGAAGGGCTGGCCCAGCGCTCGGACGTCGAGCATCGCCTGCTCATCAAGACGGGCGTGTGCTGGGCGCTGGCGGGGAACGTCATGCTCCTAGCCTTCGCCCTGTACGCGGGCCTCAATCTGGCCGACGACCCCACGATGGCGGCGGGGGCACGATGGACCAGCCTCGCCCTCGCCACGGTCTCCGTCCTCTACGGCGGCAGCGAGTTTCTGAAACGCGCCTGGGCCTCCCCGTGCGGTCGCGGGAGCTGCGGAGCCTGCACATGGACACGCCCATCTCCATCGGCATCCTCGTCGGCTACGGCCACAGCGCCTGGGCCACCGTCAGCGGCACGGGCGACGTCTGGTTCGACTCCATCACGGTGCTCATCGCGGCGCTGCTTACGGCCCGCTGGCTCCAACTCCGCAGCCGCCGCCTCGCGGGCGACGCCACGGACCGCCTCCTCTCCCTCATCCCATCGATGGCGCGGCGACGCCTGCCCGACGGCAGCCACGAGGTCGTCCGGATCGACGAGATCGTGTCGGGCGATACCGTCGAAGTCCCGGCGGGCGAGGTGATCCCGGTGGATGGTACCGTGGTCGAGGGCACCTCGCAGCTCAACAACGCCGTCCTGACCGGCGAGAGCCGCCCCGAAGAGGCGATCCCCGGCATGCCCGTCGAGGCCGGGGCGACGAACTTGACGGCGCCCCTGGTGGTGCAGGTCACCGCCGCCGGGAACGAGACGCGCGTCGGCAAGCTGCTGGCCTGGATCCGTGATCAGGACGCGAAGCAGGCCGACGTGGTGCTGTTGGCCGACCGCCTGAGCGGCTACTTCGTCGCAGGCGTCCTCGTGCTGGCCGCTGCCACCGCCGTCCTCTGGAGCTTCCTCGACCCCACGCACCTGACCCACCATGTCGTCGCCCTTCTGGTCATCTCCTGCCCGTGTGCCCTCGGCATGGCGACACCCCTGGCGATGGCCGTCGCGGCGGGGCGGGCCGCCCGCAGTGGCATCTTCATCAAGAGTGACGCCGCCACGCAGCAACTCACCGCCGTCGACACGCTGGTTGTGGACAAGACTGGCACGCTGACGCACGGCCGCATGACGCTGGTCGACCTCGCGGGCGATGCGTCAGCCCTCGACCTCGCTGCCGCCCTGGAGGCGCACAGCAACCACCCCATCGCCGCCGCGCTGCTGGAGGCGACGGGCGCCTGCACCCTGGACGGCGCCCCGACGGATTCCCCTTCCGTGGATGACCTCGAAGCGGTTGCAGGAAGTGGAGTGCGTGGCACCGTGCGGGGACACACCGTCACGATTGGCCGCCCTGCCTGGGTCGCCGAGCAGACGGGGGCGCTTTCAGCACCAATCGCAGAGCAGGTCGAGGCTTACGCCGCCGCCGGACATACGCCCGTGGCTATCGGCGTGGATGGACGCTGTGCCGCCGTGCTGGCGTTCGGCGACAAGCTGCGGGACGACTCGAAGGCGATGCTGGATGCGTTTCGCGCCGCCGGGCACGACGTGTACCTGCTCTCGGGCGACCACCGCGAGGTGGTGCGTGCCGTCGCCGGGGAGCTCGACCTGCCGCCCGATGCGGCCTTCGGAGCGGTCAGCCCGGAGGACAAGCGCGCCTTCATCGAGCACCTACAACACGAACGGGGCGCGACCGTGGCGATGATCGGCGATGGCGTGAACGATGCCGCCGCCCTCCAGGCCGCCGACGTGGGCATCGCCGTGCAAGGCGGCAGCTCGCCGAGCCTCGTCGCCGCCGACGTGTTTTTGACGCGCGAGGGGCTGCGTCCCGTCGCCACGTTGTTGGAAGGGACCCAGCAGGTGATGCGCGTGATCCGGCGCAACCTTGGCCTGTCGCTCGTTTACAACATCGCCGGGGCCGCCCTCGCGATGGCCGGGCTGGTGACGCCGCTCGTGGCCGCCGTGGCGATGCCGCTGAGTTCGCTGGCCGTCGTCACGCTGTCCGTCACGCAGCGCTCGTTCCAGCCGCCGTCGCGCGCGGCCCGGGCTCCTGCCGCGAAGCGCCCCCCGACTGCCGTTCGTCCCGCTGAAGTCGTATCTTGACGCGATGAATATCCTGTTCTTGCTCGTTCCGCTCGCCATCGTGCTGGCCGGGCTCGGGGCCGCCGCCTTCTGGTGGGCCGTCCGCAACGGCCAGTTCGATGACGTAGAGACGCCCGCGATCCGCATGCTGCTCGACGACGACGCGCCCTCGCGCTCCGCCTCAGACTCTCCCGAATAGACCGAGCCCCTCATGGCTACCGACTCCACCACCCAACAGGCCCCACCGGCTCAACACCAGGACGCCGACGCGCCCACGCCCGCTCCCCTCGCCCCCGTAGACGGTGCTCCGGTCGATGGCTCCGCGGCCACGTTCTCGTGGAATTTCCTGCCGGACGCCCAGGCTTATCAGCTTCAGATCGGCACCACACCTGGCTTCGAGGACGTCATCTGCACGATCGAC
>JAAAOL010000267.1 GCA_009908885.1 Bacteroidota bacterium
CCATCGGACCCCGTCGCCCGCTATGCCCTTCCGCTCGCTCTTTCCGCTGCTCCTCGCCGCAGGCCTCGCCGTCGGCGCCTGGACGACCTCGCCCGACGCCGCCCCGCCGGACGCGCCTGCTGCCGATGCCGTCGTGGAGATGACCAACACCCTCGCGTTCACGCCCGACACCGTACGCATCGCGACGGGAGAGACCGTCGAATGGCGCAACACGTCGCTCATCGCCCACACGGTCACCGCCGACCCCGAACAGGCGACGCTGGCGGAGAGCGTGCATCTGCCCGAGGGCGCGGAGCCGTTCGACTCCGGCATGCTGGATCCGGAGCAGACCTTCCAGCACACCTTCACGACGCCCGGCACGTATCGCTACTTCTGCATCCCCCACGAAGGCGCCGAGATGCGCGGCACCGTAATCGTGGAGTAATACCAACTCCGGGTAATGAGTTGGTGTATGGAGGGTTGAAAGGTAGAAGGGGTGGAGGAGCGTCACGTCCATACGTCCACACCTACACACGTCCACCCCCACATCCGGCCTCGCGGGGCTACGTCATACGATAATGCTTCAGCCGGATTTGGTATAACTGGGATTTACGTGCGGAGCGCCGTCGCCGCAACGCCTCGGTGCATCCGGGCGGATGCTCCCTTGACGTCCGTATCGATGTGTCTTCCGAAACGAGAGAGGTAGTATGATGATGATGCGCACGACGTGGATGCTGTGGATGTTGGCCGTCGGGCTGCTCCTCGGGCTGGCGGCCTGTGAGGAGCAGGCGCCGTCGCAGGCCGAGGCGGATGACTGCCAGATCGACGAGAGCCGGATCGTACAGGGCTGCCAGGGCGGCAAGGACTGCATCCCCGCCCTCACCGACCCGCCTCTGGTAGCCCCCGAGGCGGCGACGTATCTGACCCCCGAGAGCCGCGTCATCGGCATCGTGGCGGACGGGACGCCCATCGCCGTGCCGCACAACATCCTGTGGTGGCACGAGATCGTGAACTTCGACTTCGAGGGCAGCCGCTACGCCGTCACCTACTGCCCGCTCACCGGGTCGAGCCTTATGTTCGACCGGAGCGTCATCGGCGGAGGCGAGTTCGGCGTCTCGGGGCTGCTGTTTCAGAACAACCTGATCATGTACGACCGCACGAGCCAGGAGTCGCTGTGGCCGCAGATGCGCCGCGAGGCCGACTGCGGGCCGCGCATCGAGACGGAACTGACGACGCAGCCCGTGCTGGAGACGACCTGGGAAGGCTGGCAGGCGCTGCATCCGAACACCCGGGTGCTGTCGGACGATACCGGCTTTTCGCGCAACTACACGCCGAGCGGCTATCCGTACGGCAACTATGAGGTGCCCACGAACGACCGGCTGCTCTTCGACATGGCCATCGACCGCCGCCGCCCGCCCAAGGAGCGCGTGCTAGGGCTCCCCGCAGGCGAGGGCGGCCTCGCGATCCCGTTTATGACGCTGGAGGAGGCCGGTCCCGTGCAGGCGCTGCACGTCACGGTCGGCGGTGAGGAGGTCGTCGTCTTCTGGAACGCGGCGCACCGGGGCGCGATGGCGTATCACCCCATGCTGGACGGGCAGCCGCGCCGCTTCACCGTCCGCGACGGGCGCATCGTGGACGAGGGTACCGGCAGCACCTGGCGCCTCGACGGACGAGCCACGGACGGCCCGCTGGCGGGCGAACGGATCGAGCCGGTGGCCGAGGCCTACGTCAGCTTCTGGTTCGCGTGGGCGGCCTTCCAGCCCGAGACGCGCATCTGGAGCGGCGGCCCATGACGCTCATACGCGAAGTGCGCGAAGGGCTGATCAGTACCGATAGCCTCCCACCTCCTGCTCCGACACGTCGACGCCCAGCCCCTCAGCAATCCGGTTCACGAAATTGAAATAGCTCGTGACCAGGTTGATGTCCAGAATAGCCCGGTCCGACAGCCCCGCCGCGCGCAGCCGCTCGACGGCCGCCTCGTCCACGGCGGCGGGGGCACGCGTGAGGTCCGACGCATACGCCAGCATGGCCCGGGTGCGCTCCGACAGGTCGAGCTGGCGATAGTCCCGGGCAGCCTGCCGTACGCGTTCCTCGTCCTTCCAGTAGGCGCGAAGGGCTTCGGCGTGGTGCCGGACGCAGTAGGTGCACCCGTTCGCCGCAGAGACCACGACCGCGATGAGTTCCCGCTCTTCGCGGCGCAGTTCAGACCGGTCGAACATGATGCGCAGGTAGAGGTCCATGTGCGCCTGCATCGCCCCCGGGTGGAGACTATGCACACGCATGATGTTGGAGAGCTTGCCGCGTCGCTGCGCGATGGTATCGTAGAGGTCTTTCAGCTCGCCGGTTGCGGCATCTTCGTCAATCTGGTCGATCCAGGGCATCGGGCAGTAAGGTCTATGTCGTAGGCGTCGAGCGTGTTACTCCGGCACCGGGCACCTCTCCGCAGGAGTCTCTGACGAGCTTGCAGATGGCGCTAGCGAGGCATCGATGGCTCGTTGTCGAGGCGTAGAAGGTCGTCCTTTGAGAACAGGGCGCCAACCGTAAAATCGAGCGCGGGCGACGCGTACACCGAGGGCGGCACGCCGATGTCGGCGAGGTACAGCTCCCCGACGACGGGCCGGGCCTGGGTCACGCGCAGTCCGGTCTTGGGAAGCGCCAGCGTGAGCGTCGCCGCGGCGCGGACCGTCGGCGCATGGACCGTCCCCGACGTCGCCTCCAGCCCCGAGGGCACGTCGAGGCTCAGGACGGGGGCCGCGTGGGCGTTGGCCCGCTCGATCAGCCGCGCCGCCGCGCCGCGCGGAGCGCCGTCGAGACTGTACCCGATCAGCGCATCGAGGAGCAGGGCGGCCTCGGACAACGTGGTCTCGGACGACTCGCCCTCATGCAGGACCGGAATCTCCAGCCGCCGCAGGATGCCCAGCTGATGCGCCGGGACGCCTGCGTAGTCCGCCGCCGGACGCGTCGTGACGACGGTGACGGAGGCGCCCCACGCGTGCAGCCGCCGGGCCGCGACCAGCCCGCCGCCGCCATTGCCGCCGGTGCCGCAGAGGACGACCACGCGCCGCCCCTGCACGTCGCCGTTCAGCAGGCGCACGCGGGCGAGGTGCGCCAGGTGCCGCCCGGCATGCTCCATCATCTGCAGAAGCCGGATCTGCAGGTCCTCCACCATCACGCGGTCCACCTCGCGCATCTGCGTCGCGGTTACGTGGGGCACGGTCGAGGCGTCGAGCGTCGTCATGGGAACGGGAAGCGGTGGTTGTGCGGCGTCGCGGCCTTTCGGGGGTAGCAGTGCTCCTGGTATTCGTGGGGGCGCCATTTCGTCGTGTCATCCGTCGGCGGGCACGACCTCGAAGGCGGCGACATCGCTGTTGAAGGCGCTGAAGACGCCCAGGCCGCCCTCGACGTTGGTCGGCGGCTCGTTGAGGTCGCGCGAGTCCTGTTCTCGGTTTTCGTAAAGATCGGCGTACTCCTGATTGACCCGATAGACGACCGCCCGGTGCGGGCCGAATACTTCGAGCGCACGGGCATTGACGTCGAAAAAATGGGCGTCGGTGGGGCTCGTGATGAGCCGGAAGCCGGCGAACCGCTCGCGGATAAACTCCGGCAGGATGTATTCTGGCTCCCCCGTCACCAGACTCTCGATCACCACATAGTGCAGCGTGGCGGACGGATTGTTCCACGAGACCGTCAGCGCGTTGTTCTGGACCTGTGGTGGCCCTCCGCCGGAACCCGGACCGCCGAAGGTGGCCACCTCCAGCGTCTGGCTGGAGAGCGTTACCCCCGTAGGCGCCGGGGGCACGACCGTTTCGGCCGCGATGCTGGTCCCTTCGTACGCGACCTCCAGGCGGAAGACGTCGCCGGCCTCCACCGACAGGTCGGTGTCCGGGTAATGATAGTAGCCTGCCGAATCGGACGGGGCAAGCGGATAACGTACGTCCTCTTTCACGAGGTAGACAGCGGCATCGCTGATGGGCACGGCCACCGAGTCCTCGCTCGCGAGCGGGATCGCTTCGGCCAGCCGGATGTTCGTCACCGGCTCACCGGCGAAGAGAAAGGCCTCGACGACGACCAGGTCGTCTATCTCATTTGAATCCACGCTGTCGCACCCCAGCAGGAGCGCGCTGAGCATCACGAACAGGCCGGGGACAAGAAGATGGTTCATCGGTCTACAGGTCTACACGTAGGGAGAGGTTGGGCGTGATGCCGAGGAACGTGACGTCTGTGGTGACGAAGGGCGACTCCGTCATGTCGAACTCCTTGTACCACACGTTCGTGCGGTCGTAGAGGTTAAACACCGAGAAGCCGAGGTCTACGTCCGCTGTGCCGACGGGAAACCGGTAGTGCACGGCGGCATCGAGCCGGTGGTAGGCGGGCAGGCGCTCGCCGTTCTTCTCGCCCACATGGATGTAGCTCTGCTCCGTCCCATCGAGCAGGGTGATGGTATACTGCGACTCCGGCATCGTGTAGGGCTTGCCCGTGGCGAGGGCCCACGTCGCCGACACGTTCCAGCGCCTGCCCAGTCGGGCACTGCTCACCAGTTTCAACTCGTGGGTCTGGTCGTGCAGCGCCGGGAACGGCTCGCCGTCATTCAGCGCCTCGAACGTATGCTCCACCTCGCCGAGGGTATAGCTGAGCCAGCCC
>JAAAOL010000129.1 GCA_009908885.1 Bacteroidota bacterium
CTCGGCAGAAGTTGCAGGGCGGGCGTTGCCTTTTTCGCGAAGGCGTCGTGGGGACCGCGGACGACGGACCACTGGTGACGATCACCTTATTGTCCACGGTAGAGACGCATCGTCGACGCGTCTCTACACCCGCCGACGTACTTGCTCGATAAATCGCGTTCCACCGTCCATCCCCCCTCGAACCATCCCGCCCGGACCGCGTACCGGCATGCACAGGGAACCCCGCCCTCAACGCGCAACTCGCAACCCGAAACCCGAAACCCGCTTGGAAACCACGCTCCGCTACCTGGACCCCGTCGTCGTCTCGCGCCTGAAGAACATGGAGTTGCGGGCGCGCCTCATCGTCGAGGGCTTCATCACCGGGCTGCACAAGAGTCCCTACCACGGCTTCTCGGTCGAGTTCGCCGAGCACCGCCCGTACAACCCGGGCGACGAGCTACGGCACGTGGACTGGAAGGTCTACGCCAAGACGGACCGGCACTACGTGAAGCAGTACGAGGAGGAGACCAACCTGCGGCACTACGTCGTGCTGGACACGTCGCCGTCGATGCGGTACAAGCACAGTGCCGAACTGTCCAAGCTGGAGTACGGCGCGTACCTGGCTGCCGCGCTCCACTTTCTGATGCAGAAGCAGCGCGACGCCACCGGCCTCATCGCCTTCGACGAGTCGGTCCACACGCTGATGCCGCCGAAGAGCACGCTCCGCTACGTCCGCCAGATCCTGGCCAAGCTGGAGCACCTCACGCAGGAGGAGGCCGCCGAGCGCCGGACCAGCGCGGCCTCGGTCTTGAACGAGGTGGCCGAGCGCATCGCGCGCCGGTCGCTCGTGGTGCTCATCACGGACCTCTTCGAGAACATCGCCGCGCACGACGACCTGCTGAAGGCCCTCCGCCACCTGCGCCACCGGGGGCACGAGGTGCTGGTCTTTCACGTCCTCGAATCCGAGACGGAGCGCCGCTTCCGCTTCCCCGACGTGCCGATGGTCTTCCGCGATATGGAGACGGGTGAGGAACTCTCCCTCCAGCCCGCCCAGCTGCGCGAGCACTACGCGGAGGCTGTCCAGTCCTTCAGCGAGCGCTTCCGGCGGAGCTGCCTGGAGCATAACATCGACTTCATCGAACTGGACACGGGCCAGCCGTACGAACAGGCGCTCCTGGCGTATATCAACAAGCGGCGCAAGCTGACGTGAGGGGTTCGGGTTGTGGGTTTTGGGTTTTGGGTTTTGGGTTGGGCGCTACGCGGCCTCTGAGGTGGCGTCAGCATCGCCGAACTGGAGGAGGGCGAACTCGCGGTAGAGGCCGGGCCGGTGGGCGAGGTCGTCGTGCGTGCCGGTCTGTACGATGCGGCCCTCGTCGAGCACCAGGATGCGGTCGGCGTGGCGCACGGTGGCGAGGCGGTGGGCGATGACGAAGGTGGTGCGCCCCTGCATCAGCCGGTCCAGCGCGTCCTGCACGAGCGCCTCGGAGGTGGCGTCGAGCGCCGAGGTGGCCTCGTCCAGCAGCAGAATGCGGGCGTCGCGCAGGAGAGCCCGGGCGATGGCGACGCGCTGCCGCTGTCCTGCGCTCAGCTTGACGCCCCGCTCGCCCACCTCGGCGTCGTAGCCGTCCGGCAGGCCCGCGATGAAGTCGTGCGCGTTGGCGGCGCGGGCGGCGGCCTCCACCTCGGCGTCCGCCGCGTCCAGCCGTCCATAGCGGATGTTGTCGCGGATCGAGGCGCTGAAGAGGTACGTCTCCTGCGGCACCACGGCGAGCTGCTGGCGGAGCGACTGCACCCGCACGTCGCGCAGGTCGTGCCCGTCGATCCGCACGCGCCCCGACGTCGGATCGAAGAAGCGGGGGATCAGGTTGAGCAGCGTCGTCTTGCCCGCTCCGCTCGGCCCCACGAGCGCCACCATCTGCCCCGGCGCCACCGTCACGTCGATGTCGCGCAGCACGGGCTGCTCGGGATCGTAGCGGAAGGACACGTGCTCGAACCGCACGGTGCCCTGGATGCGGGGCAGCGCGAGGGCGTCCGGCGCGTCTTGCAGTTCCGGTTCGGTATCGAGCAGTTCGAACAGCCGCTCCGAGGCGCCCGCCGCGCTGTTGAAGGTGCTGTAGAGCCGCGCCATGCCGCCCACGCCGCGCGCGATGTTGAAGGCGTAGAAGATGAACGCCACGAGGTCGCCCGCCGTGAGCCGCCCGGCCAGCACCTCGACGCCGCCGAACCAGAAGATGGCGATGAGCGCGCCCATGAACATCAGCCCGATGATGGACCCGAAGGCGGTGTTGACGAGCACCTTGCGGATCGTGGTGCCAAAGAGCGTCTCGATGGCGTCGTGGTAGCGCTGCACCTCGTACGGGCTGCGGGCGAACGCCTTCACCACGCGCACCGCGGCCAGCGCTTCCTCGGCAATGGCGGTCGTTTCGGCCAGTTCGTCCTGCACGCGCCGCGCCAGCCGCCGGATGGTGCGTCCGAAGTAGATGGCCGCCACGGTGGCCGCCGGGACGACGACGAAGATGAGCAGGCTGAGCCGCCAGTTGAGCACCACCATCAGCACGACGGAGCCCGCCAGCGTGAGGGTCTGCGTCAGCAGCTCGACGAGGGATGACGTGACGGCGGTGCGGACCGAGGACACGTCGTTCGTGAGGCGCGAGGTGAGGTCGCCCGTGCGCTGCTCGGCGAAGAAGCGCAGGCTGAGGGCGTGCAGGTGCTCGTAGAGGCGCTGCCGCAGGTCGGCCACCACGCGCTCCCCGGTCCACGACAGCAGGTAGCCGCCGCCGAAGGAGAGGGCCGTCTGCAGCAGGAAGAGGATGAGCAGCCCGAGGGCAAGCCGGTTGAGCATCACCCGGTCGCCCTGCTGAAAGACGGCGTCCAGCAGTTCGCGCAGGCCGAGCGGCACGGCCAGCCACACCAGCGACGACAGCGCCGTCAGCACCAGCGCCAGCCCCAGGCGGGCGCGGTACGGACGCGCCAGTGCCAGGATGCGGCGCAGCGCCTTCCACAGCGTCGCCGGGGAGCGGCGCGGCTTCACGTCCGTCGAGGTCTGTTCGTCAGCAGCCATGGAGAAGAGTCGGGAGCCCCCGCGCTACGTCGAGGGCATGATGGCGGCACGCACGGCGTCGGTCACCGAGCGCATGTGGCGTTGCAGCGTGGCGTAGTCCAGCCGCGCGATGGCGTCCTGCCAGCTCACCCAGGCCACCTCGTCGATGCCTTCGCGCTCCTCCGGCTGGAAGTCCCGCTCCGGCGTCATCATCAGGTACCAGTGCGTCGTCTTGACGTGGTACTGCTCGTTGCGCAGGTAGCCGTGCACCGTCGTCCCGAGACTGTCGACCATCCGCACGGTCTCCACGCCGATCTCCTCGCGCACCTCGCGCAGCGCGCACGCGTCGATGGTCTCGCCCGGGTCCTGCTTGCCCTTGGGCAGATCCCACGCGCCGCGCCGGTAGATGAGCAGCACGTCGGGCTCGTCGGGACCGGGACGCACCACGTAGCCGCCACCCGCGGTGACAGGCACGACGGGCACGTATTCAGGCGTCAGGTTGCCGATGGCCTCGGGCGGCACCTGCGTCGGGCGGTCCGAACGCGTCCCGGGCACGCGCTCCGGATCGATAGCGAGCAGCACGCCCTCGCAGGCCGCCGTCGCCTCCGAAAGGCGCGTATATAGCGGCAGGCCGTCGGGGTCGTGCAGGCCGTCCTCGCGGATCGCGTCCAGGGCGTCCGCGTCGGCGCAGTAGAAGAAGAGCATGGGGCGAGGCATCTGTCAGCAGGTCCGTCCCCGCCAATGCCTGCCCCTCCGAAATGATCCACCCCGCCGGGTCAGGCCGACGGATCGTGCACCGCGCCGACGAATAGGATCGTGCCGGACGTCTGCTCGCGGATGACGAACACGAAGGGCCGATCTACGATGAAGGTGTTCGACGGCTGAACCGAGGTCACCCCCACCTCCACCGACGTCGCTGCTGCCGCCTCGGTGCCCTCCTCGGTCACCTCGACGAACGTCTTGTGCTTGACCTTACTGATATGCAGTTCCATCGCGCGGGCCTGCTCATGGATGCCCGAAAAGTCGGCCTGGCCCGGAGCGAAGGCTTCTTCCATGCCGAGCGCCTGGAGCACCTCGTTAAGTTTGAGATCAGACCGCATCGCGAAGCGGGGCAGTTGTAGCTCATCGAGCGTCTGCGGCTGCAGCCGGTCCGTCCAGGTGGCCCACTGCTCCGGCGTCATCTGCGCGATGAGGTCGGCCAGCGTGCGCCCCTCGCCGGGCAGCAGCACCGTCATGGTGAAGAGGCTGTCGCCGTACGGCAGGTCGATGGCGTGCACGGCGTCGGTGCGCAGCACGGGAAAGGCCGCGTCGGTCATCTGCATCATCGGCACCTCCACGGTCGATCCGTCTGCCCGGGTAAACGGGCCGGGTGCCGTGGCTTCGGGGTCGAACTGGTACCGCCAGTCGCCCTTGAAGTAGAGGGCGTTGATGAGAAATAGCATCGTGGTCTGGTCGATGGGCGCCTGCACGATCTCTTCGATGCGCCCGTTCGTCGCGTCGTCGACCCAGCGGTTGATGGTCGCGGCCGCCGCCGGGTCGCTGAAGTCGAGCCCCTGCACCTCGGCGCCGAAGTGGGTGCGGTTGACGTCCAGGAACGACGGCCGCACGTCGAACGCGTCGCGGTGCCAGATCGAGTTGGCCACGTCGAAGCGGACCGTCGGGTCGAGCCCGGTGAGCAGTTCCAGCAGGTGCTGGTAGGCCGCGTTGCGCTCGCCCGCCGTCAGCCCGCCGAGGCCGAGCGTCTGCGCCATGGCTGGCTCCGTCGTGCCCCGCGCGCCGTTGAGCGTCATCCCGAGCGCCATCGACACGCTCAGCGGCCCGATGAACAGGTTGCCCTCGGCCTCCGCCGCGAGCTGGCGGAAGAGGGCCAGCCCGAACTGGTTGCCCGAGGTCGCCACCTGCTGCTCCACGTCGGACAGAATCAGCTCCTGGGGCGGTTCGGGCTGACTCGGCGCCTCGTCCGAACAGCCGTTGATCAACAGAAAGGCGAGGCTGAGTACTGCGATCAGGACGAGGCGCATGACGTCGAGAGGTTTGGTGTTGGGAGAGTCCGCGCAGCCGATATACTGATACCGTTTACACCTGGCGATGTCCGTATAGCTTCGTGTTGCGTGTTTCGTGTTGCGTAATGCGTGCAAAAGCGCTGATGGAGCCAATGGCCCGTGCCCATCACGCACCACGGACAGCCTGCCTCGCGCTGAGCTTGTCCAGGACCTGATCCGGGGATGCGGGGGCGGACCGCCAGAACGAGCTTTTTCCGCCGTCTGCTGTCTGCGGTCCGTGGTCTCGTCCCACGGTACGCGACAGGGCACAACTTGGATTATACTACGAAAGCCCTCGTCCCGGCACCACGCGAGGCGGCTGAATGCCCGCACGGCGCGATGAGCCGCAACGAGAAAGGGGCGAGCCGTACCCCGGCCGCCCCCTCGCGTGATAGAAGAATGTCGTCGCCCGCCTTACGCCTCGCGTTCCTCGTCCATCTCCAGCGCCACGCGCGGGCCGAAGTCGTCGATCAGGTCGGGCAGGTCATTCGGGTCCTGGATGATGATGTGCGCTCCGGCTTCGCGTAGCACGTCGGCGTGGGCGTCCTCGGAGAGGTAGGGCGGTACGACGCCGACGGCCCACATGTCGGCCCGCCGGGCGGCGCGCATGTCGTCCACCGAGTCGCCGATGTAGGCGGTGGCCTGCGGCTCGACGCGGAGCCCGGCCACCTCCAGGATGCCGAGCGCGTGCTGCAGCGGGAACGGATCGGGCTTGCCGCGGCCTTCCTGCTTTTCTTTGGCCACCAGCAGCGGGAAGTACTTCTTCCAGCCCAGGCGGTCCAGCGTGCGCCGGGCCTCGGCCTCGGGGCGCCCCGTCACGATGCCCAGCACGTGGCCGTCGGCGCGGATGGCCTCCAGCGTGCGCGTCTGGATCAGCGGCGGCTCCTCGGCGATGAAGCCGTCCCAGTTCTCGCCCCGGTAGCGTTTCTGAAACTCCTCGATGACGCGGGCGACGGGCACCTCCATCCCGCTGTCGGTGATGATGGCATGGGTCAGCTTCCAGTCGTCGTTAAAGCCACCCATGTTCTTGTACCGCTGGATGGTGTTCGACTGGATCTCGCGCCCGGTGAAGTGAAACACGGTCTCTTCGATGGCCCGGCGGTAGGAACGGGAGACGTCCACCAGCACGCCGTCCATGTCGAAGAGAATGACTTTCAGATCGATCTTCTCCAGCATGCTAGGAAGCGTTGCACATTGATTAGCGCCCGATTTTCACCAGATCCGGGCTAGGGGGTTCCGTGGGGGATGGGAAGGGCGAAGCGAGAAGAGCGAGGAGGGGCCACCCTCGTCCCTTTTCCTTCGTGCCGCCTCGCTACGAATTCATCGTGATGAGGAACTCGTCGTTGTCCTTGGTGCCGCGCATCTTGTCCAGCAGGAACTCCATGGCCTTGATGGGCTCCATGTCGGCCAGGAGCTTGCGCAGGATCCAGATGCGGCTCATCTTGGCCTCCGGAATCAGCAGCTCCTCGCGGCGCGTGCCGCTCATCACCACGTTGACGGCGGGGAAGATGCGGCGGTCGGCCATCTGGCGGTTCAGGACCAGTTCCATGTTGCCAGTGCCCTTGAACTCCTCGAAGATGACCTCGTCCATCCGGCTGCCGGTGTCGATGAGGGCCGTGCCGATGATGGTCAGCGAGCCGCCTTCCTCGACGTTGCGGGCCGCGCCGAAGAACTTCTTCGGGCCCCGCAGCGCGCCCGCCTCGATGCCGCCGGAGAGCGTCCGCCCGGTGTCCGGGGCGACGGTGTTGTGGGCGCGGGCGAGGCGCGTGATCGAGTCGAGCAGGATGACGACGTCCTGCTTGCTCTCGACGAGGCGCTTGGCCTTCTCCAGCACGATGTTGGACACCTCGACGTGGCGCTCGGCCTCCTGGTCGAACGTCGAGGCGATGACCTCGCCGTTCACGTGCCGCTCCATGTCGGTCACCTCCTCCGGACGCTCGTCGACGAGCAGGATGATGAGGTAGACCTCCGGGTGGTTCTCGGAAATCGCGTTGGCGATCTTCTGGAGCAGGACCGTCTTGCCGGTCTTGGGCTGGGCCACGATGAGCCCGCGCTGCCCCTTGCCGATGGGCGAGAACAGGTCGAGGATGCGCGTCTCGTAGACGGACGACTTGGTCTCCAGGTTCAGGTGCTCCTCGGGATAGAGCGGCGTGAGGTAATCGAACCCCTGCCGGTCCTCGATGATGCCGGGTTCACGACCGTTGATGGTGTTGACCTGGATGAGGGCGAAGAACCGCTCGCCCTCCTTGGGCGGGCGCACCTCGCCTTTCACCGTATCGCCCAGGCGCAGGCCGAAGCGCTTGACCTGCGACGGCGAGACGTAGATGTCGTCCGGGCTGGGCAGGTAGTTGTACTCCGGGGAGCGCAGGAAGCCGTACCCGTCGGGCAGCACCTCCAGCACGCCGACCTTCTCGATCATGCCGTCGAGGTCGGTCTTGTTGGGGTCGTGCTCGGCCATGTAGTCCGGGCGGCCTTCGTAGACGCGGCGGCGGTCGTCGCGGCGGTTGTCGCGCTTGTTGCGGCGCCCGCGGTTGTTGCGTCCGCTGCGGCGGTCGCTGCGGGTATCTTTGCCACGGTCGCTTTGATCTTGGTCGCGCATGGAGGACGAGGAGTCTGAGTCGCGGTCGTTCGTGGAGGTGGAGTCGGAGGAGGAAGCCTTCCCCCTGGAGCCCTCGTCGCGGCTGCGCGACGGGCTCTTGGACGGCTTGCTCTCGGAGGACGTACTCTTGCTTTCGGAGGACGCGCTTTCCGGGGACGTGCGCTGGGAGCGATCGTCGCCGCTCCGGCGTTTGCCCGAGCGCTGCTTGCGCGAGGAGCGGTCCCGGCGGTCGTCGCTGGCGTCCGAGCGATCCTGCTGGGACGCAGGCGCATCGTCGCTGGACTTGGAGGACGCGTCGCTGGACGCCGCCTCCTTGCCGTTCTGGCCCTTACCGTTCTGGGATGACTGGTCGCCCTGCGCGTCGCCATTGCTTTTCGAGGAGGGGCGTCGGCGCTTCGAGCCGCCCGTGGCGGCCTCTTCGGCCTGGGCTTCGAGAATGCGGTAGATGAGGTCCTGCTTGCGCAGGCTCGAATATCCACTCAGACCGAGCTCGCGGGCAAGGTCTTTCAGTTCGGACAATTTCTTGTCCTGGAGGTCAGCAATCTTCATGTACTGCTGGCATCGGTTAAGGTGAAACCTAGCATCGGAGAAAAAACGATGGGCCGGTCGGGCCGAGTGCGTGCTGGCGGTAGGACCGATGGGGCGCAAGGGCTGCGCGCCATACGCGGGGAGCGGGGGCACCGAGGGATGGCGCCTGCTCAGTGAGCGACCAGCGGTGTGGCTGGAGGATCCAGCCGGAAGGTGGGCCTGCGAACAGAGAGGAGCGGGTGTGGGCTACTCTTCACGGGGGCGTGGTGCCCGGAATGCACTATGGACCAGCCCGACGAAATATCACCAGCTTGCACGCACGAACCAATCGGAGGGTTCATACCCCCGCCGAAATTTCACGAATGCGCCACGGATATCCGTTCGGCTCAGCCGCCAGCGGGGGCGTCCAGGGTGCGCAGCACGCGCCCGACGATCTGGTGTGAGCCGGTGACGAGTAAAGCATCGACCGGGCCCGCAGCCTGCTTAAATGCCTGCACGGGATCGTCAGCATCCACGCGCTGCACGGCCGCCCCTTCGCTGGTCAGCAGCGCGCGCAGCTCGGACGGTGGGACGCCGCGGGGGCTGTCCAGCGCGACGACGTGCACCTGCGCCCCGGCAGCCGCCAGCAGCCGCCCGATGCTACATACGTCTTTATCCCGCATCAGCCCGATCATCACGTGCAGCGTGCCCGCCGGCGGCATCGCCTCGCGCAGGAACGCCAGCGCCGCCGCGATGCCGTCCGGGTTGTGGGCCACGTCGGCCACGATGAGCGGCGCCTCCTGCACCACCTCCAGCCGCCCCCGGAGTCCGGCCCGCTGCCGCACGTCGCGCAGACCGGTGCGCACCACCGCTTCGGTCAGGCGCTCCTCGGGCCACACCAGCTCTGCCGCACGGACGGCCAGCAGCGCATTCGTCGCCTGATGCTCCCCCGTCAGCCCGACCTCCAACTGCTCGTAGCGCCGATGGGGCGTCGTCGCATCCAGGACGAGGCGACCCGGCTCCACGACACAGGCGTGCTGGGCTACGTCCTCTTGCAGCACGTGGAGCGGCGCGTTTCGGTCGGCAGCCACCGCGCGCACCACGTCCAGCGCCTCGCCTGCAGTGACGGCGGTGAGCACGGGCACCTCGGGCTCGATGATGCCCGCCTTCTCCCGGGCGATCTGCGCCAGCGTGTCGCCCAACAGGTCGGTGTGGTCCAGGCCGATGTGGGTGATGATCGCGAGGCGCGGCTGGAGGACGTTGGTGGCGTCGAGGCGCCCGCCGAGGCCCACCTCCACCACGGCGGCATCGACCTCGCGCTCGGCGAAGTACAGAAAGCTGAGCGCCGTCGTCGCCTCGAAGAAGCTGGGGGCGAGGTCGTCCATCGCCGCCCGGAAGCGCCCTACGGCGTCAGCGAGCCAGTCGTCGGGCGCGGGCACGCCGTCGAGGCGGAGGCGCTCGTTCAGGCGGACGAGGTGCGGCGACGTGTGCAGCCCGATGCGCAGCCCGGCCGCCGTGCCGATCGCGCTCAGCAGCGACGCCGTCGACCCTTTGCCGTTCGTCCCGGCCACGTGCACGCTCGGAAACGACGCGTGCGGATCGCCCATCGCCGCCAGCAGCGCCCGCATGCGCTCCAGGCCCGGCTTGAAGGCCGCGGCGCCCTGGTCGGCGAAGCGGGGCAGCGCGTGGAGGTATGCGACGGCTGCCTCGACGGTCATGGCCCCTCCCCGGTCTGCGCCACGCCCCAGCGCCAGGCCAGATACGCCATGAAGCCCGCCCCGACGCGCAGCGCGTCTTCGTCCACCGTGAAGCGCGGCGTGTGCAGTCCGTGCGTGATGCCCTCAGCCTCGTTGCGCGTGCCCAGCCGGTACATCGTCCCGGGGCACTCCCGCAGGTAATACGCAAAGTCCTCGCTCGCAAACCACGGGTCGAGGTCGACGGTGCGCTCGGGGCCGACGTAGTCGAGCGCCGCCGCCCGCGTGAGGTCCGTCGGCGCCGGGTGGTTGTAGAGCGCCGGGTAGCCGACGTCGATCCGCACGTCCGCCTCGGCGCCGTGGGCCCGGGCCGTCTGTTGCACGGTGCGCCGGATCAGGTCGTGCGCCCGCTCGCGCCAGGCTTCGTCCATCGCGCGGAAGGTGCCTTCCATGTGGACCGCCTCGGGCAGGACGTTCGTCGCCCCGTCCGCCACCACCTTGCCGAGCGACAGGATGCTGGGCACGTCCGGCGGGCAGTGGCGGCTGACGATGCTCTGCAGCGCCACCACGATCTGCGCGGCCACGAGCACCGCGTCGGCCCGTAGCGTGTGCGGCTCGGCGGCGTGCCCGCCCTCGCCGTGCACCGTGATGAACACCTCGTCGGCGGAGGCCATGTACATGCCGGGGCGGACGCCGATGTGGCCCGCTTCCAGCTCCGGCATCACGTGCTGCCCGAAGACGGCTTCCGGCGCTCTGTGCCCGTCGGCGGCCAGCACGCCCGCGTCGATCATGGCCGGGGCGCCGCCGGGAAGGCGCTCCTCGCTGGGCTGAAACAGCAGGCGGACGGTGCCGTGCACCCGGTCGCGCAGGCGATGCAGGATCATGGCCGTGCCCAGCAGCGAGGCCGTGTGGGCGTCGTGCCCGCAGGCGTGCATCTTGCCGGGCCGCTTCGAGGCGAAGTCGAACGTGTTGGCCTCCTGGATCGGCAGCGCGTCCATGTCGGCGCGCAGCAGCACCGTCGGGCCGGGGTGGCCGCCGTCGAGCGTGGCGACGACGCCCGTCTCGGCGAGACCCGTCTGCACGTCGAGCCCGAGCGGACGCAGCGTCTCGGCCACGAGGCGGGCCGTCTCGTGCTCCTCGAAGGCCAGCTCGGGGTGCGCGTGGATGGTGCGGCGCAGGCGGACGACCTCGGGAAAGACCGCCTCGGCCTGCGCTTTGATGGAATCGACCATAGAACCCTCGATGACGAACGAAAGGGACGATGCACGCGTGGCGCATCGCCCCTTCCAACGTCGAATCCCTGACGTTCGTTCGTGCCGCCGCGTCTAGTTAAAGCCGGTGCCCGAGACGGCGGGCGGCGCGTCCTGGTTGGCCACCTGCCACGCCGTCGCGAAGATGAGCCGCGAAATCTGCTGGAGGCGGTCGTAGCGGACCTTGTGCGCCTCGTCGCCGGGCTGGTGGTAGTCCTCGTGCGTGCCGGTGAAGAAGAAGACGAACGGGATGCCGTGCTTGCCGAAGTTCCAGTGGTCGGAGCGGCGGTAGAACTGGTTCGGGTCGTCCTTCGAGTTGAAACGCTCGTTCAGCGTAATGTCGAGCCCCGTGGCCTCGTTGACGCCCACCGTCAGATCGTGCAGCTCCTGCGAGATGAGGCGCGAGCCGATGACGTAGACGTACTTCTCCTTCGTGGCCGGGTCCGGATAGGTCGGGTCCACGCGCCCGATCATGTCGATGTTGAGATTGGTCACCGTCTGGTCGAGCGGCAGGACGGGCTCCACGTCGGCGTAGTATTCCGAGCCGAGGAGGCCCTTCTCTTCGCCCGAGACGTGGAGGAGCAGGATGGAGCGGCGCGGGCCGTGGCCATCTCGCTTCGCCTGCATGAACGCCTCGGCCATCTCCAGCATCGCCACGTTGCCGGAGCCGTCGTCGTCGGCGCCGTTGTTGATCTGGTCGCCCTCGGCCGTCGGGTCGATGCCGATGTGGTCGTAGTGCGCCGAGAGGACGACGACCTCGTCTTTCAGCGCGGGATCGCTGCCCTCGATGAAGGCCAGCACATTCTCGCTGCTCGTCTCGACCGTCTCCCGGGCGATCTCGCTCTGCAGCGTCGTCTCCGGCACCTCCAGGACGACCGGCTCCCGCGTGTCGTCGATCTGCGCTTTGAGTGCCGCGACGGTCTGACCCGACGGCGCAAGCAGCTGATCAGCGAAGGCGGTCGAGACGGTGTAAGCCGGCGGGAACGGACGCCCGCTGCTGCCCGCCTCCAGCGAGAGGCGGCCCAGGCTCTGCTTTGCGGCCTCGGCCCGTTCGGCGGCCGCCGCGGCCACGTCCTCGCCCATCGGCCCCACGTCGCCCACGATGAGGAGCCCGGCAGGGGCGCCCTCGCCAAAGGCCGCCCGCCACTTGCGGAAGGGCCGCTCCGTCCACGTCGAGGGCGCGCCGTCCGCCGTCAGCAGACTCGTCGTGTCCGCCGCCATCGGCTCGTCGCGCAGCATGAGGACCCATTTGCCCGTCAGGTCGATGCCCTGCTCGCGGAGCGCGGCGTAGTCGTCGTAGCCCAGCTCAGAATCGCCGATGCCGTAGCCCGCGAAGACGATGCCGCCGCTCGACTGATCCATCGTGCCGAACGACAGCAGGAAGTCCTCGCTCGGGGCGTCCAGCGTGGCGGTATGCGTCGTCGTCGCGTCGCCGGTCGTGAGCGTGAGCGTCGCCCCCGCGAAGCGCTGCCCGTAGAGCGGAAAGGGCTGGAAGTAGGCCGCGGGCGCGTCCGGGTCGTCCGGCGCGGCGGTGCCCTTCGGCGCGACGCCCATCTTGCGGTACTGCGCCGCCAGGTACTCCGCCGCCAGCTTCTGCCCGCGCGTGGCCGTCTCGCGCCCTTCGAACAGGTCCGACGCGAACAGGTAGAGGTGCGCCTTCAGGTCGGACTCGGTGATGGTCTGCTGGTACTGTTGGACGAGCGCCGGTTGGTCGAGGGCCGTCGGCGTCGGCGGCGGGTCGAGGGGCTGCTCGGCCTGGGCGAAGGCGGGGTGGGCGCTCAGGAGCACCACGATGAGTGCGAGCAGCCCGCACCGGAGGGGACGTAGCGACATGGGGGATAGAGAAAGGTGGAACGATGACGAGGGATGCGGTGGGCGGCGTTCGGCCTACGGCGGGGACAGGGAGAAGATTCAGCCCTGCCCGGCGGCGCTGTGCGGGATCCCCTCGGCGTTCGCGTCAGGACGCCTCGGCGCGCGGGAGGCGCACCGTGAACGTCGTGCCCTCGCCCAGGATGCTACGGGCGGACACGTCGCCCTCCATCAGGTCCACGAGCCGCTTGATGATGGTCAGGCCCAGCCCCGTTCCTTCGTATGAGCGCCGCATGCCGGCCGTCTCCTGCCGAAACTCGTCGAACATGTGCGGCAGAAACGCCGGGTCGATGCCGCGCCCGGTGTCTTCCACCTCCAGCACGGCCCAGTCGCCGTCGTGATAGGCTCGCAGGTGGATGTGGCCCCGCTCGGTGAACTTGATCGCGTTGGACAGCAGGTTGTCGAGGATCCGCGTCAGCGCCCGCTCGTCGCCCATCGCCCAGACCGCGCCGCCGTCTCCGGCTTCCAGGCGGAGGTCGTCGTGGTTCGCCTGCACGGCGTACGTGCGCACCGCCTGCCGCACCTCGCTCTGCAGGTCGACCGGGTGCAGCGAGACCTCGAACGCGCCGCTTTCCAGCTGGGCCAGGTCGAGCACCGAGGTGAGCGTCGTCATCAGGCGCTGCCCGGCCAGCTCGATCATCTCGGCAAACCCCGCCTGCGCGGCGCCGTCGTTGTGCTTGAGCAGATCGGC
The DNA here is from genome assembly GCA_009908885.1 of Bacteroidota bacterium. GTDB lineage: Bacteria > Bacteroidota > Rhodothermia > Rhodothermales > JAAAOL01 > JAAAOL01. The sequence continues at coordinate 13,672 of JAAAOL010000129.1, forward strand.
GTATCCGATGATAGCGGTCAGCGGCGTGCGGATCTCGTGGCTCATGTTGGCCAGGAAGGCCGTCTTGAGCCGACTCATGGCCTCGGCCTCCTCCTTGGCGCGGACCAGCTCGGCCTCGCGCTGCTTCTGCTCCGTAACGTCGCGCCGGATCGAGACGCAGTGGGTCACTTGCCCCGCCTCGTCGAGCACCGGCGCGACGTGCACGCGGACCCAGTACGGCGTGCCGTCCTTGCGCTGCGTCCGGAGCTCTTCCTCCAGGGTGTCGCCGCGCTTGAGCGGTGCCAGCATGACCTGCATGGTCGTCTCGTCCATGTCGGGGTTCAGCAGGTGGAGCGTGCGGCGTCCGACCACCTCCTGTTTCGAATAGCCGGTCATCTGCTCGTAGGCCTCGTTGACGAACACGATGCGGGGCCCCGGCGGCTCCAGGTCGGCATCCGTGATGAGAATGGCGTCGTTGGCGTGGCTGATGGCGGCCTCCAGCACCAGCAGCTGGCGGTCGCGCTTCTGGCTCTCGGTGATGTCCTGCATGACTCCGACGAACCGGGCGGGGCGGCCCTCGTCACCGGGGATGGGCACGGTCACGGCCCGCACCGAGCGCTCGGCGCCGTCCTCGCGCCGGAGGCGATAGGTCCCGTCCAGGACGTATGGGATCTCGATCATCTGCTGCCGCTGCTGCCGCAGGCGAGCGCGGTCGTCGGGGTGGACGTGCGTCTGGAGAAGCGTGTCCAGCTCCCGCACGGGCCCGTCGTCCGGGTCGCGCCCGAGGAGGCGAAACATCTCGTCGGACCAGCGGACGTCGCCCGTCTCCAGATCCACCTCCCAGCTGCCGATCTGGGCGATCTCCTGAGCTTTGCGGAGCAGCGCCTCGCTCCGCTGGAGGGCCAGTTCGGTTTCCTTGCGCTCCGTGATGTCGAGGTGGGTGCCGACGGCGCGCTTCGGCCGCCCGTCCTCTTCCCACTCCAGGATCTTCGCGCGGTCCAGGATCCAGCGCCAGTCGCCATCCTTCGTCCGCATTCGCAACTCGAACTCCAGATAGGGCGTCTCGCCCCGAGCGTGCCGCTCCATGGCCTCGTAGACGCGAGGCAGGTCGTCAGGATGAACGTGCCGGTTGAAGAACTCCTGCGTCTGCTCGACCTCTTCCAGGGTGTACCCCAGCATCTCGGCCCAGCGCGCGTTAACGATGTTGCGCCCCGTGCGGAAGTCCAGGTCCCACAACCCCAGCTCGCCCCCGATGAGGGCCAGCTCCAGGCGGTGGTGCTCTTCGCGCAGCGCCTGCTCGGTCCGCTTCTGGGCTGTGATGTCGCGGGAGCGCGTCTGGATCGCGACGACGCCGTCGGCATCGTGGTAGGTGCGGGTCAGCGTCTCCAGCCAGACGTAATGCCCGGCCTTGTGGCGCATCCGGTACCGCACGGACAGGATGTCGCGCGTGCCGCCCAGGGCCTTCTGATGGACGCCCTCGCGGATGGGTGTGCGGTCCTCGGGATGGAACAGCTCGTAGGGATCCTTCCCCACCATCTCCTCTGCGGTGTATCCCAGGAGTTGCTCCGAGGTCTGGCTTACCCAGAGGTAGCGCCCGTCCGGCTCGTGCACGCAGACCAGGTCGCGCGTGCCGTCGGCCAGGAGCTGAAAGATATGCCGCACCTGCTCGACGGGCGTGTCGTAGAGCGCGGCCAGCCGCGCCAGCGTGGCGGCGCCGGTCTGCTGCGATGGTGACGAGGAATGGGAGCTCATGCAGTCAGGATCGCCCGTATCGAGGGCAGCCGTCGGGTGGGTGGGAGAGTGCGCGTGCACTCGGGGGCGCCTCACTGCCAGTGAGCACGATCGTCCCTCGGAGATGCGGCCAGCGCGAGGCCAACCTACTGAAAAAGGTCCACTAAATCTTCGATGCCGGGCGTACATCGGGGAAGTATCGTACGGGCGGGGCGGGCCTTAACAGCAGAGGGCCCCGGCGTCTCCATGCCGGAGCCCTCGCGTGCGCTGTGCTTTGTGCTGAGGGTGCGGCTACTGCATGCCGACCATCTCGACCGGCTCCACCATCGGCGCGATGGTGGGTGAAGGCGCTGCTCCTCCCTCGCCCTTCAGGTAGTGCTCCATCCAGCGGAGCGACCGCAGGCTGTAGTCGTAGCGCGCCGTGCTGTTGCGGTTGCCGTGCCCCTCGCCGGGATACAGCACCAGCCGCACCGGCGCGTCGCTGCGCAGCTTCAGGTGGCGGTACAGCTCGTGCGACTGCCCGACGTCGACGCGCGGGTCGTCCTGACCGTGCAGGATCAGCAACGGCGTCTCGCTCTGCCCGGCGTAGTAGACGGGGCTGCGCTCCAGGAAGAACTGCCAGTCGTCCCACGGGCGCTTGCGAGCGTGGACGAGAAACTCCTCGTCGGGGATGTCGGTCGTGCCGACCTTCGAGATCTTGTTGCTGATGCCGACGAACATGACGCCCGCGGCGAAGCGGTCCGAGTAGCGGGTGGAGAGCCAGCCCGTGGCGTAGCCGCCGTACGAGCCGCCCGTCACGCCCACGCGCTCCGCGTCGACCAGGCCTTCGTCGATGAGATAGTCGACGCCGTCGACGAGGTCGTCGAACTCCTTCCCGGCGGGATCGGCCTGGCTCGACGTGGCGAACTCGACGCCGCGTCCGGTGCTGCCCCGATAGTTCGGGTAGAAGACCATGAAGCCGCGCGCCGCCGCCATCTGGCCGGGCGTGGAGTAGCGCGTGAGCCAGCCGTTGTCATAGTGCGCCTCCGGCCCGCCGTGCACGACGAGGACGAGCGGATAGCGCTGCCCCTCCTGGTAGTCGAGCGGGTAGATGAGCATGCCCTCGATCTCGTAGGCGCCATCGCTGGCCTCGTAGCGGACGACCTCCTGGCGGCCCAGCGCCACGTCCTCCAGCCACGGGTTGCTGTTGGTGATGCGCTGCGGCGCCTCGTCGGCGGCGGTCATCACGTGCACCTCCGTCGGGTACTGCGGCGTGCTGCCCTCGAAGGCGATGACCTGCGCGTCGTCCGACACGGAGAAGCTGCCGAGCGCGACGGCGTCCATCGTGAGGAGCCGCTCGGCGTCGCTGCCGTCGCTATCGACGCGCCCGAAGACGCTCGCGACGCCCTCGCTGGCGAGGTAGTGCATCGTCGAGGTGCCGGTCCAGGCAAACTGCTCGACGTGGCCCTCGAAGTCAGGCATGACGTCCGTCGGCGTGCCGCCCGTGGCGGGCGCGACCATCAGGCGGCCCTCCAGCGGATCGTGGATGTCGATGCCGGAGACCATGGCGATCTGCGTGCCGTCCGGGCTCCAGGCGATCATGCCGAGCTTGCCCGGATTGGCGATCTCGCCCGTCACCGCGCCGGTCTGCGCATCCACCACGCGGACGCGTTGCCGCATGTAGAAGTCGTCCACGAGCGGCGTCGGCGCCAGCGACACGGCCAGGCGCTCGCCGTCCGGGCTCCACTGCAGGGCGTAGACCGAGCCGTCGAGGCCCAGGTCCTGCGGCTCCGCTGGCTCCTCGCCAACGGCGACGGTCCAGACCTTGCGCTGCTGCAACTCTTCCTCGTAGATGATGGGCTCGTACGGCAGCGCCTCGTCTTCTTCGGCTGGCGCCCGCGCGACGAAGGCCACCTGCTCACCGTCCGGGCTCCAGTCGTAGCCCAGCACGGAGCTGCCGAAGTGGAAGACGGCCTGCGCCTCGCCGCCGTTGATCGGGATGTGGTAGAGCGTGGTGTGATCGTCCCCGTCGCGGCGAGACAGGAACGAGATGTGCTGGCCGTCCGGCGTCCAGGCGAGGCTGCGGACGTTCACCTCGCCCTGAATGAAGGGATGCTCGATCCCGGTCTCGCGGTCGTAGACGTAGAGTTCGCTCCAGGCCGGGCCGTTCTCCGCGGCCGGGTCGCGCGGCTCGGAGCGCGTGAAGGCCACGTACCGCCCGTCCGGCGAGACCTCCGCCTCGCCCACGGCCTGCATCATGGCCACCTGCTCGGGCGTCAGTCCGTCCTCCGCGCCAGCCTGCTGAGCCCGTGCCGGCGTCGCCGCTACGAGCACAATGAGCCAGGCTGCTACTGTGCGGAGCATCCATCGTCGCATGTGCTTCATCGTCGTATCCTCCATGTGTGAGCGTGGATCGTGAGCATGTGCTTTCCTGAACGCGGGCGCATCGGTGCCGTCCCGGCGTCCTGTGGTTGCAGAGTTGATAGTATACTCAGAAAAGCGCTTTTCCTCCTACCGCAGACGCGCCTTCACGCGTTGTTCGCCCCGTGAGCCCCCTCACCAAATACTGACAGACTTGTAACTTCACGGCGTTTGAGCGCAGAGTGAGCAGAAAGTGAGCGGAAGATGACCTGTACAGCGGCGGCTGCGCCCGATTACTTGGGGGCACATCGACGGACGAGCCCGCAGATCGCGCCCTCGCCGTCGATCGACATTCACCCGCTATCTCATACCAACGACGCTCACACTCATGCGAACGCTTCGCTGTATCCCCTTTCTCTTCGCCACCTTGATCTTCGTCCTCGCCGGGTGCGACGGCGTCACCGGCCCGAACGCTGAGGCGCCGGACGCCACGGCGACCACGACCGACGCCGCGCCGGATCAGCAACGCATCAGTCCCCGAATCGGACTGCAACAGTTCCGGGCCGAGATGGAGCCGCTCAACAACGTCAACGGCATTCCGCGGGCTACGGGCAATGCCGCCTTCACCATCGCCGGCAATGTCTTCATCGCGAACGTGCAGATGGACGGTGTTGCGCCGGGCATCACGCACGTGCAGCACATCCACGCGGCGGACGCCTGCCCGACGCCTGAGGCCGACGTGAACGGCGACGGCTACGTCGACGTGCTGGAAGGCGCGCCGACGTACGGGCCGATCCTCATTCCGCTGGATGGCGACCTCAGCAACCAGGGCGCCGGGGCCGAGGGCTTCCCGATGGCCGACGCCGAAGGCACCTTCCGCTACCGCTCGTCGTCGCCCCTGAGCCAGCTGATGAGCGACCTGCGGGCCGAGGACCCGAACCCGGAGGACGTGATCGTCAAGCTGGGTGAGGACGAAGACCTGTCGCTGACGGGCCGCCACGTGGTGGTCCACGGCGTCAGCGCCGAGACGGAACTGCCCGAGACGGTCGCGACGATCCCGGGCATCCCGGCCCAGGCGACGCTCCCCGTGGCCTGCGGCGAGATCGTGGAGGCTGGCCTCCTCTTCCGCTCCATCAACTGACGCGATCCAGCCCTTTTCGGGCAAGGCGGCACCTTTCGGGGTGCCGCCTTTTTTTGTTGACGGCGCGTTTCGTACCCTACGGCAGGCGTCTCGCACGTCCGCACGCACTCCGACCAACCAGACCCGACCCGAGGCATGATCACTGCATTCGTCCTGCTCAGCGTCGACCGGGGCAAGATCAACGACGTGGCCGACGCGCTCGTCGCCATCGACGGCATCAGTGAGGTCCACTCCGTGGCGGGCCGCTACGACCTGGTGGCCATCATCCGCGTCGCCACCAACGAGGCGCTGGCCGACCTGGTGACCGACCACATCCGGCAGATCGAGGGCATCACGCAGTCCGAGACGCTGATCGGCTTCCGCGTCTACTCGAAGCACGATCTGGAACGGCTCTTCTCGGTGGGCCTGGAATAGACGTCCCGTACGTGCACACCGCCGCTGGTCCCTCCTGATGGCGACGACGCGCCCCTCCTCACCGACATCCGACCCGCCGCCTTCCTCGAACGATGCGGGGCAGACGTCGTACGTACTCCGCCAGCGTATCGGGCTGATCGCCGGGCCGGTGGTGGGCCTCACCCTGTTGCTCCTGCCCACGCCCGAGGGCCTGAGCGCGGCGGGCTGGCGCGTGGCGGCCGTCGGCAGCCTGATGGCCGTCTGGTGGATGACCGAGGCGCTGCCGCTGGCCGTCACCTCGCTGCTGCCGCTGGTGCTGCTGCCCGTGCTGGGTGCCACCTCGATTCAGGAAACGGCGGCGCCGTATGCCAATCCGCTCATCTTCCTCTTCATGGGCGGCTTCATGCTGGCCCTCGCCATGGAGCGGTGGCACCTGCACCGCCGGATCGCACTGACCGTAATTCGCCTCATCGGCACGCGCCCGACCGGGATCGTCGCGGGCTTCATGGTGAGCGCGGCGTTCCTGAGCATGTGGATCTCCAACACGGCCACGGCCATGATGATGCTGCCGGTCGGCCTCTCGGTGGTCGAGCTGGCGCGGCGGCCCGACGCGCCGGAGCAGGGCAACAACTTCGCCGTCGTGTTGATGCTGGCCATCGCCTATGCGTGCTCGGTGGGCGGCCTCGGCACCCTGATCGGCACGCCGACGAACGCGCTGCTGGCCGCCTTCCTGGAAGAGAGCTACGGGTTCGAACTCAGCTTCGCGCGCTGGCTGCTGATCGGGCTACCGCTGGTCGTGCTCGGCGTCGGCATCGTCTTCGTGGTGCTCACACGCGTCGTCTATCCCATCGCCCTCGACACGCTGCCGGGCGGCGCGGCCTATCTCCGCGAGCAGCTGCAGACGCTGGGCCCGATGCAGCACGCCGAGAAGCAGGTGGCGGTCGTCTTCGGCGGGGTGGCGCTGCTCTGGATCACACGCCCGCTGCTGGACGACCTGGTGCCGGGCCTCTCCGACGCGGGCATCGCCATGGGCGGCGCGGTGATCCTCTTCGTGCTGCCGGTCGACTGGAAGGCGGGCGTCTTCATCCTCGACTGGGACTGGGCGCGAAGGCTGCCGTGGGGCGTGCTGCTGCTCTTCGGCGGCGGCCTCAGTCTCGCCTCGGCCATCAGCGCTACAGGGTTGGCCGACTGGATCGGCGCGGCGATGGAAGGACTGGCGGCGTGGCCCGTGGTGCTGATTACGGGCGCGGTGGTGATCGTCATCGTGCTGCTGACCGAACTGACGAGCAACACGGCGACGGCGGCGGCCTTCCTGCCCGTGCTGGCCTCCATCGCCCTCGGCATCGGCCAGGATCCGCTGCTCCTGCTCGTCCCGGCCACACTGGCGGCCAGTTGCGCGTTCATGCTCCCCGTAGCGACGCCGCCCAACGCCATCGTCTACGGCAGCTCGTTCGTCACCATCCCGCAGATGGTGCGCGCCGGGGCGGTGCTGAACGTGATCTTCGTCCTCGTCGTCACCGCCCTCGCGTTCCTGCTCCTGCCCGCTCTCTTCGGCGTCGAACTGGGCGCGGTGCCCGCGTGGGTCGAGTAGGGGTTGTGGCCATGAACCCTCAACGCGGATAACAGGTTATATTTCCCCAAGGTGTAGGACAGCCCCGCTGTCGCCCTGCAACCGCGATCCGCAGTCTCGTTCTGCCGCACACGGAAGGACAAAACCTGGATTATATTTGTATCGCCCCCTGCCACCTGGCTCACCGAATTATGAAGGCGCCGTACGAGATCGAGGCCGACCAGGACAGCATCACGATTCGGCTCCCCCGCACGCTGGCCGATGATGAGGCGCTGCTTCGCTTCCTGGACCACCTCACCATGCAGGACATCCGGCAGCGAAGCCACCTGTCGGAGGATGACGCCGAGATGCTGGCTGCCGAGGTAAAACACGACGCGTGGCAACGGGTGCGGCACCTCTTCGACGACTCGGATGCGGAATAGGCGATGGCCACTTCGGAGCGAGTCGTGGTCGATGCAAACATTCTATTCTCGGCCCTGCTCCGCCCGGACTCGCCCTTCACCCGGCACATCGTGCACGCTCCCCTGACGTTCTTCGTGTGCGAGTCGGCCATCGTATCCCTCTTCAAGCACAAGGAGCGCATCGTCGCGCTGAGCCGCCTTTCGGAGGACGAGGTCGTACGCCAGTTCTATCTACTTCTGAGGCGTGTGACGGTGTCGAACGAAGAGCTCATCGATCTGGCAGCGCGTCGTCAGGCGCTGACCCTGTGCCGCGACGTAGACCCCGACGACACGCCGCACGTCGCGCTGACCCTGTCGCTCGACGGCCTGCTCTGGACGGGCGACGAGGCGCTCAAGCGGGGACTGCGCACGCAGGGCTTCGACCGTTTCTACGACCCCGCGTAGCTACAAGCCCCATTTCGCAGCGGTGGGCGAGGTCGCGTTATCCTTCTCGCTCCAGCACCACGGCGGGCTCCAGGGCGCGGATGCAGACGCGGTCGCCGGGCTGGTAGGGCATCCGGTTGTGGGTGTGGACGAGGTACTCGCTGCCGCCGAGATCCACGCGGAAGGTGATGTCGTGCCCCTTGAACTCGCGGGCGACGACCTGGCCGGCTTCGCGCCCGTTCTGCGGCGCGTCGAGCGTCAGGTGTTCGGGGCGGAGTGAGAGCAAGACGTTTCCCGTGGCGGGCCGGTTGATCGCCATGCGGCCGAGCGGCGTCTCGGCTTCCTCCCCGGCAGCTTCGGAGAGCAGCAGATTGGTCCGCCCGAGGAACTGGGCGACGAAGAGCGTGCGCGGCCGGTGGTAGATCTCTTCTGGCGTGCCCACCTGCTCGATGGTGGCGTCGCGCATGACGGCCACGCGGTCGGCGAAGGAGAGGGCTTCTTCCTGATCGTGCGTGACGAGGACGGCGCTCATGCCCTGCCGCTTCAGCAGCCCGCGCACCTCGCTACGGGTGGCCTGCCGCAGCAGGGCATCCAGGTTGGAAAAGGGTTCGTCGAGCAGCAGGAGGCGCGGCCCCGGCGCGAGGGTGCGGGCCAGGGCGACGCGCTGCTGCTGGCCGCCGGACAGGTGATGCGGCGCGCGGTCCTCGAAGCCTTTCAGGCCGACGCGGTGCAGCACGTCCAGCGCCCGCTGCCGG
>JAAAOL010000052.1 GCA_009908885.1 Bacteroidota bacterium
AACAGGCAACACCCAGAACCACGATCAGCATGACGAAGCCGCGGCGCATCGAGGACGCAGTCATAGGGACAGATGGCGTTCGTGGTGATCTCACTACGGATGTGATGTACCCGCGCGGCAGAGGGCAGTTTCTCGGGTCGCGGAATTAGCGGTCCGTGCGGTGTGGAACACGGAACACAGGATAGGGCGCTCCGGCGGCGACCTCGTCCTCCAGCAGCCCCCAGCGCAGCAGTCCGTCGTCGGCCTGCGGTTCGAGCAGAAAAAAGGCGAGTCGTCCCCGGGGCGAATTCGTCGGCACGCGCACGGTGCCTGCCGGGACGGTCACCTCGGCCGTGGCGTAGTTGCCCTGGACCTGCACCGCGCGGTGCCCCTGATACGTGCGCTCCGCGACCTCCACGCTGTCGATGCCGAACTGCTCGACCGTGAGGGTCGTCGCTTCCGGCAGCACCTCCATCGGGACGTCGTGCACCTGCAGCCGGTCGATCACGGGCACGAGGTCCGGCGGCACCAGGTACGCCGCTGGCGCTTCCAGGCTGTCCGTGGCCGCGAAGGTGCCGAACCCCGGCATCACCTCGATCCGGGTGCTATCGACACGCTGGAAGACGGGCGCTCCAGTGAACGGGTGACGCGTCTCCCGCACGGCGCCCATCAGAATCTCGACAGGCTCCGACCGCTCGTGGCGGGCCGCCAGGGCGAGTGGTCGTCCGGCGACCGCCTGCCGCTCCGCGCGCTCCGTGGCCCGGCGGATCGCCGTCGCCCGCTGGTAGGCTTCCTCCAACACGTGCTCGACGAACCGCTTCGTCGTCAGGACCCGCTCTTCGAACGACGCATACGCGTAGGCCTCGCTCAGGATGGCGAAGCGATTGCGCAGGCCCATGTAGTTGGTCCCGAAGCGTGGACGATGGTCGAACGTGTACCACCCCCGAGGCACGTCCATGCCGGGTCGGGGTACGTTGCCGTAGTAGTACGTCGCCACGCCGGGATCGGCCTGCATCCGTTCGGTGACCGCGGGAAGCCAGTGGCGGCGCAGCAGCGTGTCGATGGCGGCAGGAGTGTCCGGATGCAGCGGGGGCGCGTAGGTCAGATGGTAGCCGTGGTGCGTCCCGTTCGTCGTGTGCAGGTCGATCAGCACGTGCGGGTCGTAGTCCGCCAAGAGATGCAGCAGCGCACGCGTCTCGGGCGCATCGGCTTTCATGAAATCCCGGTTCAGGTCGTAGCCCTGCGCGTTGGGCCGCTGTCCCATGCCCCCGGTCGGTCCGTTCTGATAGCGGCGGTGGTCCAGGCGGATGCGCTCGTTGCCATCGGCATTGTAGATCGGCGCCACGAGCAAAACGAGGGAGTCGGCCCAGGCGGCGTGTTGCCCGGCGACCAGATTGCGCAGCAGCATGAGCGCGGCTTCTTTGCCACAGACCTCGCCCGCATGGATGTTGCCCAGAATGAGCACGCGCGTCTTGGCGGATCTACGGATGGCCTCGGCCTCCGGACGTCCGTCGTGCCCCCAGACGGCCAGCGGCAGCGCCCGTCCCTCCATCGAAAAGCCGAACGTCGTCACGTGCACGGCGTCCGACGAGCGACCCAGCCGATCCAGAAAGGCGCGGACCCCGGCGTAACGCGTGGTCTCGGTGAAGTCCGACGCCTCGGCCCGGGTTTGAGGCGCATCGAGCGGTTGGTCCTGCGCCTGAAGCGGAGCAGGACCGAGCAGGAAACCGAGGAGGAGCAGGACGAACGAGCGCATAGGCCGTGAGCGGACCATCGAGACAGCGAGCGGAGCCACAGTATGGACCGACGCCGTACGAGATGCAACCCTGGTCCGCCTGAGGCCCGATCAGGCCGCAGCGACTTCTGTCATGGCCGGGGCGTGCTCCGGAGCGCGGGGCGTCACGCGGCCCAGCACGTCCAGCAACTCCCCGCGCTCGATGGGCTTGCTGAGCGCACCGTCGTAGCCCGTAGCGCTGAACTGCGTCTCTGCCCCGGGATGACCGTGCGGGTCGAGGGCGATGATGGAGGTGTCGTCGTAGCCGTTTACGTTGCGCAGGGCTTCCAGCACGTCCGCGGCGCCGAGCGACGGACTTTCGAGGTCCACGTCCAGCAGCACCACGTCGAACGACCGCTTTTTGGCGAGGCTGAGCGCGTCCTCCAGGGAGCTGGCTTCGGACAGGTCGACGTAGGGCGAGAGGATATGTTGAATGACGCGGCGGCTCTCCGCGTGCGCATCCGCCAGTAGCACCTGAAGGCCCTTGCCGTCCTTGTGCTGCGAAAAGGCGGCGGGCAGGGTGATGGTGAACATAGTCCCCTCCCCTTCTTGCGTGTTCACCGTGATGGAACCGCCCATGAGATCCACGAGGCGCTTGGTGACCGTAAGACCGATGCCGACGCCTTCGAAATCGAGGGCATTTCCGTCGCTCTCCTGGTTGAATTCGTCGAAGAGGTGCGGCAGGAACTCGTTGCGAATGCCGACGCCGGTGTCCATGACGCGCACGTAGGCCTCGTCCTCCCCGCCGTCGACCTCGACCAGCACGCCACCGGACTCCGTGAACTTGATGGCATTGCGCACCAGGTTCTCCAATGCGCGGTAGAGCCCGGACCGGTCGGCGCGGACGAGCATTTCGCTCTTCGTGGCCCGCATGCGCAGAAAGAGCCCTTTCTCCTTGGCCATCGTCGCGAGGGTGCGGCCCACCTTTTTCACCTCGCCCACCAGGTTGACGACGCGGGGCGACATGTCCAGCAACTCGGCGTGCAGCCGGGCCAGGTCGATCATGGCATTCAGCGTCGTCATCAGGCGCCGCCCGTTGCGCTGGATGATGTCGATGAACTCCGCGTGTTGATCGCCGAGGTCGTCGTGCAGCACCTCGGACGCGCTCAGGATGCCGTTCAGGGGCGCGCGAAACTCGTTGCTGATGTTCTTCAGGAAGGTGTCTTTGATCCGCGTCACCCGTTCGGCCTCCTGCAGCACGTCCTGCACCTGATCCTGGTGCTGCTTCAGATGCGTCATCTCGACGCCGTACATCGCAATGGCCGATACGGTGTCGTCTTCGTCCAGGATGGGTTTGTAGATCCGCGTGATGTAGCGCGCGTCACCATTCTTGGTCGGGAGGGTTTCCTCGAAGCTCACGGTCGTCTTGCTGTCGACCGCCTCCCGACGGTGGGACCGCCGCCGCAGGGCGATCTCGGGATGCATCCCCATCTCCTGGCAGTACTCGATGTCCGTATTGCCCAGCAGGGCATCGCGCGTGTGCGGATCGCCGCCCGTGGCCGCCTCATTGGCATACACATACTGTCCCTGAGCGGTCAGGACAGCGACCTCCACCGGTACGTCCTTGACCAGCTCCTCGTGGAAATGCTTGAAGAGGCGCTCGTCGGCTTTCTGCCTGGTGATGTTGTGCAGCGCAGTGAGGAGATAGGGCTGTTCGTCCAACACCACTTTTCGCGTCGAGACGGCGAGGTCGGCCAGCCCCTCTCCTTCACGCACCACCGTCGCCTCGTACTGCAACGTCGGCTCCTGCTCCAGCCGCTCCAGCACGTCCTCCGGTTCCAGCGCCTCCTTCGTGTGCATGAGCCGCTTGAGGGTGAGCAGGCTGATCTGATCCCGCGTGTAGCCGAAGAGGTCGCACGCCGCCTCGTTGGCGTCTACGATCTTCCAGTGGAGGTTCGTCAGGATGAGCGGTTCGGGGTTTTCGACGAAGAGCGTGTCGAGCCGGTCGTGGCGGGCCCGCGTGCTCTGCGTCAGAAACCAGCCAATGACGACGCCCAGGGCCAGCAGCAGCACCCCCCCGGCGATGAAGATCCAGAAGGTAGAAAGGGCCAGCGGCACCGCCAGCGGGACGAGGGGCATCAGAAGCGCAAAGAAAGCAGACATCGGTCTCGGAGCAGGATTTCGGTGGTCGACCGGATCATGGGACGGCCCGCGCACGGACAACTCGCGGACGTGCGAAGCCATCGCTTAACTATATCGGCAGGTTCCCCGAATTCTTGAAGTCCCGCCCCTCAGCGGTTCTCCGGCAGCGTGCGGTCGACCATCCACCGGTTGCCCAGCACCAGGATCAGGAGGACGAGCCCCCACTGCACGAGACACGTCATGACGCTGAACGGATCGAGCGGATTGAACCAGGTGTCCGGCGCGTACGTGGTCGCCGAGAGGTAGAGCCACCATCCCAGCAGGACGACGGCCTGGAGCGGGACCAGCACCGTGATGAGCACGTCCCAGGCCGGGCCCGCCCGCCAGTCGCGCGGGGAGGCGTCGACGACGTCGCGGCGAAAGCGGCGGACGCCGTGCCGGATTACGGCCGTCGCCACGAACGCGCCCGAGATCATGAGCGCCACGCCCCAGACGAAGTCCTGGTTGCTGAGCACGTTCAGGTTGATGGCCGAGGGCAGCCCCAGCAAGAAGCCGACGCCGCAGACCGACCCGACCGCTGCCGGGCGCGTGAGGCCGAGGTCCACGAACACGCGCGAGGCCAGCTCGATCATCGAAATGAGCGAGCTAAACGCCGCGAAGGCCAGCCCCAGAAAGAACAGGATCGCCAGCAGGCTGCCGCCCGGAATCTCGGCAAACAGCTGCGGCATCCAGATGAACGTGAGTCCCGTGGAGGCCGGACCGCTCG
>JAAAOL010000079.1 GCA_009908885.1 Bacteroidota bacterium
ACACGGCGGAGGACGGCGAGCCGTTCACCGAAGAAGCGTAGATCCGCTATCTACGTGCATGTCTTTCCATTCGCCCTGGCAATCCCGACCTTATCCGGCGGCCCACTTCGCCTCAACCGACCCGCGCCGACCGCATGCAACTCACCTTCTGGGGGGCGGCCCGTACCGTCACCGGCTCCAAGCACCTCCTCACGCTCGACGACGGCACGCGGCTGCTGCTGGACTGCGGCCTCTTTCAGGGACGCCGCGCCGAGGCCGAGGAGCGCAACCGCCACTTCGGCTTCGACGCCGCCAGCATCGACGCGGTGCTCCTCTCGCATGCCCACATCGACCACTCGGGCCTGCTGCCCAAGCTGTGGAAGGACGGCTTCCGCGGGCGCATCTACGCCACGCACGCCACCTACGACCTGTGCAGCATCATGCTGCGCGACAGCGCCTACATCCAGGAGAGCGACATCCGCTTCGTCAACCGGATCCGCAAGCGGCAGGGCCAGCCGCCCGTCGCGCCCCTCTACCAGATGGCCGACGCGGACGGCGTGATGGAGCACTTCGTGGGCGTCTCCTGCGGACAGCCCTTCGAGCCCGCGCCGGGCGTCTCGGTCGAGTACCGCGATGCGGGCCACATCCTGGGCTCGGCGTCGATGGTGCTCACCGTCACCGAGAATGGCACGACGAAGCGCCTCGGCTTCACGGGCGACGTGGGCAACCCCGGGCGCCCGATCCTGCGCGACCCGCAGCCGATGGCCGACTGCGACTGGGTCATCTGCGAGAGCACCTACGGCGGGGAGGAGCACGAGCCGCCGTCCAAGTCCAAACGGCGCCTGGAAGCTATCATCGACCGGACGAGCGGGCGCGGCGGCAAGGTCATCATCCCCGCCTTCGCCGTCGGGCGCACGCAGGAGATCGTCCACGCGCTCGATCAGCTCTGGAACGAGGACCGGCTGCCGCCCATCCCGGTCTACGTGGACAGCCCGCTGGCCGTCAACGCGACGAGCATCTTCATCGCCCACCCGGAGTGCTACGACGCCGAGCTGCGCGAGTACATGCGGACGGACCGTAACCCGTTCGGCTTCGAGCGGCTGACGTATATCCGCGACGCCGAGGACTCGAAGGCGCTCAACGGGCAGCAGGTGCCGATGGTCATCATCTCGGCCTCGGGCATGTGCGAGGGCGGGCGCATTCTGCATCACCTGCGCAACAACATCGAGGACGACCGGACGACGGTGCTCATCGTGGGCTACTGCGCCGAGCACACGCTGGGGCGGCGCCTCGTGGAGCGGCGGAAGCACATCCGCATCTTCGGCGAGGAGTACGAGCGGCGCGCCGAGGTGGAGGTCATGAACAGCTACTCCGCCCACGCCGACGAGCCGGGCCTGCTGGACTTCCTGGACGCGCTGGACCGCGACCGCCTGCAGTCGGTCTTCCTCGTCCACGGCGACCCCGACCGGCAGGCGGCGCTCGGGACGGCGCTGGAGGCCGAGGGCTACCGCCACGTCATGGCGCCCGCGCACGGCGAGACGGTAGAACTATAGATGGACTGGTGGAGCGTGATGGAGGTCTGGAGGTGTTTTTTTCGTCCTCTTATTCGTCGCTCTGCGCCTCGTACGCTCGTACCCAGCCCTTGATGAAATCGATGTATTCAGGCACAGGCATCATGTTTAGGTCTTCATCCGTGTAGCCCTCTTCCAGTCGGGCATCATAGAAATCAGAAGTAAAGTCGTTGAAACGATACCAGATCTGCTTCGGTGGAGAAATGTCTCGGAGACCCACGGTCTCGACAAACCAGTTGCGCACCGAGCGAACGACTTCCGCTGGATCATCCTTGTGGTTCTTGATGTCCGACCCCGATAGGTCCGATAGAGCCTTCATGTAGTCATACGGCTTGGTTTCAAGAACAAGGCACTTCTTGGTAGCGAGGTGGTTCTCGGAAAAAGTTCTACAGCCATAGTCGATGCCAAGCTCGAAAGGCATATTCATGCGATAAAATTCATCGGCCTCAGCTGCTTTGAGGCGTGATATGTCATGAATACTGTGCTTCGAGCTTCCAATCAGTTCGCAAATCTTCCTCAACCGCGCCTCGCCGGAGTCTGAACGCTCCGAGGCAATTCGAGGGTCGTATCCCAGAAAGATTACGGTGAAGAGGAGGGGGCGGAGAAGCGGAACGTATTCTTCGTCGAAGGGACAGTTGATAAATACGTTTCGCGCGAACTGATCCTCAGTGGTAGTTTCCACAGCGCGGTGAAGGTCGCGTCAGGAGCTGTCTTTCGGAGGATGAGGATCTTTCCCGTGTGAAGCCTTCCTCTGAATCGTACCATCCCTACGGTGGATAAAGAATTCGGAACGTTGATTTCTACTAACCTTGCGCCCCCAGTCGATAGCTTCCTTCTTCGTTCCGAAATGCTTAGAGGCCCTTGACGAGCCTCCCCTGAGTACATTCCATCCACCCTTCGGGTCGGGGACTACATGGTGCGTTTTTTTCCTGGGTTCAGCCATGGTTTCCCGTGCAATAGTGGACATATCGACAATGCTAATACCAACGTGGGAGTACAGTATGAAGTTCTTCCGCCCACGCCGACGAGTCGGGCCTGCTGGGCTTCCTGGCTCCGCTGGAGGCCGAGGGCTACCGCCACGTCATGGCGCCCACGTCACGGCGCCCGCGCACGGCGAGACGGTGGCATTGTAGCGCCAGCCGATGACGTCCCACCGCCGCGCTGAAACGCTGACCGCCCTGCTGCCACTAACGACGCAAAACCCCCACTCTATGCCGACACGCAAGCTCCAACATCTGGTCGATGAAATCTGCTGCCGGGACTGCACGGCGCGCCCCGAGGTGCTGGAGGAGGTGATCGTCCTCGCCGTCGAGATCGCCCGCGAGGGGCGCGAAGGGCGCAAGATCGGCACGCTGTTCGTCGTGGGCGACGCGGAGGCCGTCCTGGCCCGGTCGCGCCCGCTGATCCTCGACCCGCTGGCCGGCCATTCCGACGAGGCCCGCCGCATCGGCGATCCCAACATGCGGGAGACGATCAAGGAGCTGGCCCAGCTCGACGGCGGCTTCGTCGTCACGGACGACGGTGTCGCCTGCTCCGCGGCCCGCTACTTCAGCGCCACCGCCGAGGACATCGACCTGCCGCTCGGCCTGGGCAGCCGCCACATGGCCGGAGCCTCCATCTCCAAGCACACGCGCGCCATCGCCATCGTCGTCTCCGACAGCTCCGTCGTGCGCGTCTTCGAGGGGGGCGAGCTCATCTCCAAGATCATTCCCGAGCTGTGGATGATCCGGCGGCACGAGCTGTACGTCGGCCCTGAGGCGGAGCGTCCCGAGGAGGCCGTCGCGCTGGACGACTGACGGATCGTGCGGGCGGCCGGGCACAGATCCGATGAAGCTGAGGCGCCCCTCTTGGTTTTGCCCGAGCCGCCTCGTACTTTGCGGAACGTTCTTTTGCATATCCCCGCTGGTTCCAGCCCCGCACTGCCGGGGTGGATTAAAAGGGAATGCCGGTGAGGTGCCTGTCGACGGAGGTCGGATGGATGGCTTTTGCATCCCGTGCGACCTCGATCACCCATGCACGATAGGCGCCGAGTCCGGAGCTGTACCCGCAACTGTGAGCCGCGCGGGCCTCGGGAGAGGTCCCCTGTTCCCGGCGACGAAGCGGCGGTCACTGTCTGTCCTCACGGACGGATGGGAAGGCCCGCCGACGAGCCGTCTCGTTGAACAGGCGTCGCGGTAAGCCAGGAGACCTGCCAGCGTGGGCGATGCCGACTACCTCCGGGAATTGAGGTCCGCGGCGCACATCATCTGGCCGGTCGTGGTGCGTGCGGTACGACTCGCGCGCACCGCCTCGAACGGGAACGTCCTCCCGGACGCGCGTCTCAGCGGGCCAGTGCATGGCTGCCCGGATCTCGCTATTGAGGTCTGGGCTTTTTTCATGCGCACTCTTTTCGTTCCCCTCCTTCTTTGCAGCCTGTGCCTTCCGCGTCCAGCGGCGGCGCAGGCCCCGTCCGCGCCGGACACGACCACCACGCCGGCGGTGACGCTGCCCGAGGTGCAGGTGGAAGCTACGCGGGTGGCGCCGAGCACGGCGGGCACGCGCACGACGACGCTCGGCCCCGAGGCGATCAGTGAGACGGGCGCGCAGAACGCCGCCGCGTTGCTGGAGGCGCGCACCGGCCTCTTCATCAAGCGCTACGGCGCGGGCGGCGCGGCCACGCTGTCGCTGCGTGGGACCAGTGCGAGTCAGACCCGTATCCTCGTCGACGGGCTGCGGCTGTCCGACCCGCAATCGGGGCAGGTCGATCTCTCGTTGCTGCCCACGGTGCTGCTGGAAGCCGTCGAGGTGCGGCACGGCGCGGCGGGCGGCGGCTCGGGCAGCCTGGGCGGGACGGTGCACCTCCGCACGCTGGACGCGGGCGGTGCCTCACCGCTGAAGGCATCCGCCGCCCTCGGCGCGTACGGCGAGCGCACGGTCAGCGGGGTGGCGTCGGGGCGCGAGGGAAGCGTCTCCGGCGTGCTGGCCGCCGAGGCGACGGCCCGGGAGGGCGACTTTACCTATCGCAACGATGCGCTCATCCCGGCGCGCGACGTGCCCCGCGAGGATGC
>JAAAOL010000537.1 GCA_009908885.1 Bacteroidota bacterium
GAACGAGCGCGGATCGCTGAAGGGATTCGAGGCGCTGTCCGTCTGCAGATCGTAGACGGCAGTGATGCGCCAGGAGTTCGTCGGCGCGAACGTCCAATTCACCTTGAAGCTGCTGCTGGAGACCCGCTCGATGCGTGCGTCCTCAAGCATCCGGAAGAAGGCCCAGTCCCCGGGGTAGTTGATGTCATAATCGCGCTCGGCCGTGGACAGCGTCAGGGACGCGCCGGACCGGGACGGCCAGCGGAAGGGTTCCCAGTCGGTGTAGCCCATCGTGTATTCATACCGCTGACCATGCAGCTCCAGAATCATGCGGTCTACGGCGGGGGCAGCAGCGGTCTCGCGGACGGCGTTGTCCGCCCGCATCTCGAAGCTGATCTCCATCATGCCGCTGCTGTAGAGGTTATTCCCGATGGCCTGGGCCCGCTCGATGGCGCGCCGCGTCTGGGAGGAGAGACGAATCCCCTGCCCGTTCCACGTCTGTGGGCGATCCAGATCCCGACCGATGAACGGTCGAAGGTCTTCTACCAGGAAGACGGCCACCACACCATCCTGCGGATGGAAATACTGTTCTACATCCAAGGTCGGCGCGCCGAGGTCGCTCGATGGGTCGAAGGGATAGCGGTTCGCAAAGCTGTTGCGATACGGCTCATAGACCTCCGTCCGCCACCGTTCATTCATGAACTCCTGCGCCGACCGGACGACGGCGCCCCAGGCGTACGAAATCGGCAGATCGAACAGGTTGCTGCGCACCTCGGGGTCGAGCCCGGAAAGGGCGTTGTTCATCGACCGCTGGCGGGCACTCAGGAGCCCGCCTCCGTTTTGGAGAATGTTGGCCGCGAACTCAGCCGCCTTGGCCGGATCGTTGGACACCTCCTCCAGCGTGCTGCCCACTTCCCGTAGCGCATCGAAGGCCTCGTACAGATCCTCGTTGGCGCCCTGGCTCTGGAAGCGGTCGGCCTCCAGGGCGTGCAGCGACTGGAAGCGGCGATCTACCGGATGAATCTCCTGCTCCACCTGGTCCTGCCCGGGCGTATCCTGAATAACGCCACGGGTCCTGCTTCTGATGGCTCGACCGGCCCGTTCCGCAATATTTCCGGCCACCTCCTGCGCCTGCCGGTTCATGAAGGTCGTCTGCTGGGTCACGTGGCCCAGAATCTCGCCGATGGGCGACGACCCGCTCTCGCTCAGGTCGGTCAGCGCGCGGCTGGCCTCACGGAGGGAGCTGAAGCCATCGACGCGCACGCTGGACAGGAAGCGTTGCCAGGCCTGGCTGTACTCGTTGAAGTAGAGCTGTTCGAGGTCCGCTGCGAGCTGTTCCGGATTGCTCAGCTCCTCGGAAACCGTCCGCTGCATGTCGCCCATCACCCACTCGTCCCGCTGCGGATCCTTGCTCTGCGCGTCGATCTCGGCCTGGACGTAGGTCTCCCAGGCTTCCTTGGTGTAGAACCCGGACACCTCGGGCTGCCCGCTGAAATAGCTCAGGTACCGATTGGATGAGAGGGCGTCGCTCAGGGTGAAGGTGCCGAAGCGGTCCTTGCCGTTCTGGCTGATGCGGCGGTAAATCGTGTATTCGTCGATCGGTCCGGACAGGCTCCGGCGCGCGCCCTCGATGAGTTGCTCGGTGGCCGCAAACTGGTACCGCTCCGGCTGTTCGTGGAGCGCCGTGACGTAATCAGACGCGATGCTACCGACCGCGGCCTCCACCTCGCCGGGCGTCGGCAGATTGGCATGCGGCTCGACGCGCGGCGCGGCGATGTCGCGGAGGTGTCGCGTGAGGGCCTCGCGCTGCTCCTCGTCTTCCAGGCGCGCCGTCTCCTGGGTCATTAGCAGGTACGCCTTCAAGTCGCCGTACAACTCGTCGCGGGCGCCCACGTCGTCGCGGGCCTCGCGGGTAAGCTCTCGGATCTGCTGCTCCAGCGCCTCGAACGGATACTGCTGCACGAACCCCCGGGCGCGGTTTCGATACAGCTCCTGGATCGGGTCCTCCACGGCGTTGCGACGGCTAAAGCCGAAGCTGAGCAGCGAGACGCCGCTCAGTTCGTCCATCTGCTGGCGCAACTGATCCATGTGCGCCAGGTTGTCCGGCATGGCCCGTGGATTGGACCAGTTGACGGCCGCGGCCTCGGTCGCCGTCTCCTTTGCATCGGACAGCTCAGCACGGCTGCGGACGAAGCCCTGCGAGGCGCCCAGAATGAAGAGGCCGAGCAGCACCACGGCGGCCACGGTCACCCCGATCCGGCGCAGGCTGCCCTCCCGCGACGCCTTGGACGTCCGCCGCACCATGTACTGGTCGGTCACGACCACGTCGGTGAAGAAGTCCTTGATGAAGTAGCTCTTCGTCTCGCTCTCGACGTCGAAGTCGTCCTCTACGGTCGAGGGCAACTCGAACTGGTTGGCGATGGACTGGATGACCTGATCGAGGGGCACGCCTTCCTGGGTGCCGCTGGTGAAGAAGAAGCCGCGGAAGACGGGGCTCTCCTGGTACGGATTGGGCTGGAAGAGGCGAGCGACGAACTGGCTCAGCGCTTTCTTGGCGAGGGCGAACTGGAGCGGGAAGGCGTACACCTTTTGCCGCTCGGAGCGCTTCATCGGGCGGCTGAGGCGGGCCGTCCGGCGGTCGATCAGTTCGTCGTAGAGCCGGTCGAATTCGTCTTCGAACTCGTCTTCCGGCTTACGGTCGATCTCCTGCTCCAGCGTCGCGCCCCAGATCTGCTCCCGCTCGCGCCGCGAGAACTCGCCGAAGAACTCTACGAAGCCTTGCAGCAGGTCGGTCTTGGTGAAGACCAGATAGACCGGAAACCGCACGCCGAGGCGGCTCACCAGCTCGTCGATGCGGCGGCGGATGTTGTCAGCGTGCCAGTCGATGTCGTCCCGCGAGGCGTTCAGCAACTCGTCCATGCTGATGCCGACGATGACGCCGTTGATGGGCCGGTCCGACCGGTACTCCTTGAGCGTGTCGAGGAAGGCGTACCATTCGTCGGTGTCTTCCTCCTGCGTCATGTAGCGCCCGGCGGTGTCGAGCAGGATGGCCTGATCGGAGAAGAACCAGTCGCAGTTGCGCGTGCCACCGACGCCGCGGACGCGGTCGGAGCCGATGGGAAAGTTGAGGCCCGAGTTGGCGATGGCCGTCGTCTTGCCCGAGCCGGGCGGGCCGATGAACATGTACCACGGCAGGGCATAGAGGGCGGCGCGCCCCCGCTTGCCCCGTCCCAGCTTCGAGGTCTTCAGCTTCTCGATGGCCTCGTTGAGCTGCTGCTGCAACTCCTCGATCTCGGCGCGGCGGTCCGGGCGGGTGCTGACGAGCTGCTGCTCCGCCTGCTGCCGGATGGATTTCTCGATCTGATCCGCGCTCCGGTTGGCCCGCACGAAGCTGAGGACCATCCCCAGGATGGCGACGATCAACACGCCGATGATGGCGAGCAGGCGGATCGTCCACGACCACTGGAACCAGGCCCCGAGCACGAGCACGAGCCCGATAGCCAGCACGAGGCCGAGGCCGATCAGAAAATATCGGTTGCGCAGAATGCTTAACAGCCACCGCATAAGCGATCAGTCGGGATACGGACGAGCGGAACGAGGACGGGTGCGGCCTTAACTGGCGACCACCTGCTGGATGGAAGACGCGGCATCGGACGCCACGTTGTTCATCCAGAGGCTGAGGCCGAAGTATACGATCACGGCGATGGCCGCGGCCGCCGCGATGATGACCCACACGGGCAGGCGGTTCTGCACTTCGGTGCTCACCTGGTCGCGCGGCTTGCCGTGGGGCGACAGTTCGCTCTGCCCCACGTCCAGCGTCTCCCGCAGCGCCTTGAGCGCGTCTTCGATGAGGATGCGCAGGCGTTCCTGCTCGTGCAGCTGGTAGCGGCCCTTGAAGCCGAGCGCCATGCACAGGTAGTAGACCTCCAGCACCTCAGCGTGGCGGTCGGGGTTGTCGAGCAGCGGCTTCAGCTTCTCGAAGAACTCCTCCCCCGCGTCGTACCGGTTGTAGAATTCGAGCTGGAGCGGCTTGTTCGTCCAGGCATCGCGTTGGCTCCACGAGGTCGACAGGATCGTCTCGTCGATGAAGGCGACCAGCGCGAACTTGGCCAGGTGCATGTCCTCGCTGGAGGCGCCCATTTGGGACGCTTCCCGCTCGGCTCGGTCCAGCAGATCTTTAATGCGCTGCCTCAGCACCTCCGGATCCCCGTACTCCTCCGTCGAGCGGAGTTGCAGGATGAGCGTGAAGCAGGGCGCGTAGACTTCCGCCAGACGCTTTCGCCGGTCGTCGTGAATGAAGAGGTCCTGGCGCGCTTCGGCTACAGGCATGGCAGGTGTCGGTTGCGAAGCAAACGGGATGAGCGATCAGCGACGGCGTCTGAGGCCGGTCGTGAACGTGTGGTGAAGGTAAGCAGCGCGAGCGTTCGATGCCACTGTCATTTCGCGCGCTCAAACGGCGCTATATACCGTTTCCCCTTGGCGATGTCTGTATGGCTGAGGACGTACTGCGTAACACGTAACACGTGACGCGTAAAGAGGTCCCCTTGACACTGATTTGGGCCAGAACGAGGAGACGTGACAACCATTACGCAATACGACG
>JAAAOL010000477.1 GCA_009908885.1 Bacteroidota bacterium
AACAGGCTGCGGCGATCAGCGCGAGCGATAGCAGGAGGACGCCGAGGGGGCTGCGAGGTGCAGTCATCATGAATGAGCGGTATGAGCGGGCAGAAGCGCGTATGCGGTAGTATCGCTCACAGCAGCACGGCGTTTCCCGGGCGCGGCAATAGCAGGCCACCAGCGTCGTCGTCGATACTTGCGAGCGGCTCGCGCCTGACGTAGGTTTCGCGAGGCAGACGTCTTCGCTTTCCGTGTTCGCCGCAATCGACGCTTTCCATGCCGCCACCGGTCCCCGATATCACTGCTGACCTGGATCTCCAGGAGTTGTACCGCGCGCTGTACTTGCCGCGGGCCATCGAACACAAAATGCTGCGGCTGATCCGCCAGGGGCGACTCTCGAAGTGGTTCAGCGGCTACGGGCAGGAGGCCATCGCCGTCGGCTGCGCGCGGGCCCTGGACGACGCGGACTACATCCTGCCGACGCACCGCAACCTGGGCGTCTGGACCACGCGCGGGGTGCCGCTGCGCCCGCTGCTGTGCCAGCTGATGGGCAAGGAAGGCGGCTACACCAAAGGACGCGACCGGACGTTTCACTTCGGGCTGCCCGAGCACCGCATCATCGGCATGATTTCGCACATGGCAGCGATGCTGCCCGTGGCCTGCGGCCTCGGCCAGGCGGCGCAGCTCAAGGACTCCGATTTCGTGGCGCTCACCTTCTGCGGCGACGGCGCCTCGCGAGAGGGCGATTTCCACGAGGCCCTGAATCTGGCTTCCGTCTGGAAGCTGCCGGTCCTCTTCGTCGTCGAGAACAATGGCTATGGCCTCTCGACCCCGACGAGCGAGGCCATTCCGGTGGAGCACATCGCCACGGCGGGCGCCAGCTATGGGATGCCGGGCAAGGTGGTGGATGGCAACGACCTCATCGCCGTCATCGATACGGTGCACCGGGCGGCGGAGCGGGCGCGGCGGGGCGAGGGGCCGACCCTGCTGGAGATGAAGACGTTCCGGGTGCGCGGCCACGAAGAGGCCTCCGGGACGAAGTACGTTCCAGACGAGCTGATCGAGGAGTGGGCAGCGAAAGATCCGGTGGAGCGCTTCACCAAGGCGCTGGTCGAGACGGAGGCGATGACGCACGCAGAGATCGAAGACCTTCAGCAATCGCTAGCGGCCCAGGTGGAAGACGCCGCTGAATACGCGCTGGCTCAGCCCGACGTGGAGAGCACCCCGGAGGCCGAGCGGGCCGACCTGTTCGCCCCGGCCTTCGACGCGCACGTCGAGCCGTCGGGCGCACGCACCGAGCAGCGCTTCATCGACGCCATCAGCCAGGGACTCCGCCAGGCCATGGAGGCCGACCGGCGGGTCATCGTCTTCGGGCAGGACGTGGCCGAATACGGCGGCGTATTCAAGGTGACAGACGGCTTCGTGGACCAGTTCGGTGCGGAGCGGGTGCGCAATACGCCCATCATCGAGAGCGGGGCGGTCGGGGCAGCGATGGGGCTGGCGCTGGAAGGCTTCAAGCCCGTGCTGGAGATCCAGTACGCCGACTTCATCTCGTGCGCGATCAACCAGATCGTCAATAACCTGGCCACCACGCATTACCGCTGGGGGCAGCCGCTGAACGTCACCATCCGTGCGCCCTTCGGCGGAAACATCGGCGCGGGACCATTCCACTCGCAGTGCGTGGAGGCTTGGTTCACACACGTACCCGGCCTGAAGGTGGTCGTGCCCGCCACGCCGGAGGACGCGAAAGGGCTGCTTCTCACGGCCATCGAGGACCCCAATCCGGTGCTCTTCTTCGAGCACAAGTACCTGTATCGGTCGTTGCGGGGCGAGGTGCCCGAGGCGCCCTATCACCTTCCGTTCGGCCAGGCGCGCCGGGCGCGGGAAGGCACGGACGCCACCATCGTGACGTATGGGCTGGGCGTGCACTGGGCACTGGAAGAGGCAGCGCATCAGGAAGAAACCCGTGGCGCCGCCATCGAGGTGATCGACCTGCGGACGCTGGCGCCGTGGGACCACGAGACGGTGATGGCCTCGCTGGCCAAGACGAACCGGGTGCTGATCCTCTACGAAGCGACCTACACGGGCGGATTCGGGGCCGAGGTCGCCGCGCAGATCGCCGAGGTGGGCTTCACGGAGCTGGACGCCCCACCGATGCGGGTGGCCGCTGAAGATCTGCCGGTGCCCTTCGCCAAGCCGCTGGAACGCGACATCTTTTCGGCTCGGTCGAAGCTGCGTCCGGCCCTGGAACGGCTCCTCGCCTTTTAGGATCGACACGCAGGCTCTATGCACATCGATTACCTCGCGCACCATCTGGAGCATCTGCCCACGCTGGCGGCGTGGCATCATGCGCAGTGGGGCTATCTGCACCCGGGCGACACGGTGGAAGATCGGGAGCGGCGGTTAGGCAGGCAGGCACAGACGGACGGCGTGCCGCTGGTCGTCGTGGCCCTGGAGGACGAGCAGCCGCTCGGGTCGGCCAGCATCGTGGCGCACGATATGGACACGCATCCGGAGTGGACGCCCTGGCTGGCGAGCGTCTTCGTCGCGCCAACGTACCGCGGACGCGGCATCGGGACGGCGCTGGTCGAGCGCATCGAGGACGAGGCGCGGCGGATGGACGTGGAGTCGCTCTACCTCTACACGCCGGACCGTCCTACTTTCTACCAGCGTCTCGGATGGCATCCCCTCTCGCGCGAGGCCTACCGGGGCGACGCCGTCACGGTCATGCGGAAGGTCCTGAACCCGGGGGTATGACCGTCAGTGTGGGTCGTGCAGATGCCACTTCAGGCACGGCACGGTTTCCGTTACGACATCGAAAACATCGCGTGTAACAATCGCTGAGCCGCCCTGTTGGACTACTTTAGCGCTTGCGTAAGAACCACTTCGACCTGCAGATGTATCCGACCAAGGGCGTTGACACGGTAGCGACGATTTCTGAACTGCGTGCAAAGACTTCGGAGGTGCTTGCTCACGTTCGGGACCAGAAGGAGGCGGTTCTCATCCAGCGCAACAACGACCCCTTCGCGGTTCTGCTAGACTGGCAGACCTACGAGCAACTCATGGCGCATCGAACGGACGACGAGGC
Organism: Bacteroidota bacterium; assembly: GCA_009908885.1. Taxonomy (GTDB): domain Bacteria; phylum Bacteroidota; class Rhodothermia; order Rhodothermales; family JAAAOL01; genus JAAAOL01. The sequence continues at coordinate 3,071 of JAAAOL010000477.1, forward strand.
CGACGTGGATAGCAACGAATAGTATCCGAGGTGTGTCCTGTCGTTTATAATAAAATGAGACTCCGGACCACAGACAGCCCGCCCCGCACGTGATGCGGGGGCAGACCACGGAAATAGGCTCGCTCTGGCGGTCCGCAGTCCGTGGTCCGCGGTCATGGGGCATAATCAATTCGAATCCGCAACTCGGGTCAATAGTAGCGTTCCAGGCGCTCAGGGTCGTCGTCAATGGGCTCGCGCGGTCTCCAGTAGGTAGATGCGTCCGGGTCCAGTGAACGGTCCAGCAGGTCTTTCCCGAACCCCCGCAAGAGCAGGCCGATCGGGAGGACAAGAAGTACGTACACGAGCGTCAGCAGCACCCGGGTCATCACGAAGCCGAGGAGGAGGGCCAGCGCCATCCACCCGATGTAGAGCGTCCGCAACCACTGCGGCGCCAGCGTGCCCAGGAGCACCAGGATCCCGCCCGCGCTGCCGAGGATGTAGACCGCTGTGCCCGGCGTCCATGCCTGCCGCCACCACACGAACGCGCCGATGAGGAGCAGCACGGCGCCGACGAGCCAGCCGAAGGAGCGGAGGGCCGACCGTCCGGTGTCGAGCGCTTCGAGTTCGAGGCGAAGGATGCGTAACATCGTAGAAGAGAGATGTGAAGGGCGTCGATAGCGGGAGGGGCTTTTCAGTCCGACGGCTCGCGGGCGTCGTCGAGATGGTGCAGCAGCTCGACGAACGATGCGCCGAGGTCGGTGTCCTCCAGCCGCGCCCAGTTTTCGACGATGGGAACGTCGACCTGCATGAGGTTGTCGTGCCACTGGACGGTGCCCCCCAGCTGGGACAGGATCTCCGCGATGAATCGGTTTTCGGGCAGGATATACGCCCGGAGCGTCTGCACGCCAAGATCCATCGCCCGCAGGTACAAGATGCCGAAGAGGGCGGACCCGACGCCCCGATGCTGAAACTCGTCGGCGACCGTCACGGCTACCTCGGCCACGTCGGCCTCGGACGGGTCGCGGATGAAGCGGCCCACGCCCAGGCCCGGTTGCTCAGGGTGGGCGAGGTCGATGATGCCCCACGCCACATGCTCGTCTTGGTCCACGTCCGTCAGGTACTCTAGCTGCTGGTCGGACAGGTCGTTCAGCGGGGCGAAGAAGCGGAGGTAGCGCGACTGCTCGGAGACGAGCGCGAAGCCCTCGCGGATCCGCTCTCGGTCTTCCGGCGTGATGGTATGAAACTCGACCGGTGTGCCGTCGGCGAGTCGGAAATGGAAGGATTCGAAGTGCTCGTCGGCCATATCTTGAAGCGACGGTTCGTGGGCGCAGCCGTCTGCCGTCCACAGTATAGCACATCCTGCCGCCCCGGTCCACCTGCCGGAGCGACGGTCCGTCTAACGGAGGGCTTTGTGCGTGTACGTGTAGCTACGGGCCAGGCGGTGCGGGTCTACACCTGCGACGTATTGCAACCACAGCGACGTGTTCAACAGTTGCTGTCGGAGCGG
>JAAAOL010000025.1 GCA_009908885.1 Bacteroidota bacterium
TCAGTATTACAGGTTCTATTCGCGCAACCTGCAACATGGAACCTGTAACCTGCTTCGCCTATTGGCCGGCGTCGTCCATCACGTAGCGGGCAGCTACTTTTCGGAAAAGCGTGGAAAATGGCTAATTTGCAAGTGCTGCCTCTCGACGGATGACCTTAAACTCCGAAACGTCTTGTCCTTCAGCGAACCATCTACACACATTCGTCCACTGTCCGTTGTGATAGAAGGCGAGGATGACTGTTTTTACCGTCTGGTAGCCGATGGAGAAAGCATCCTTTAACTCGAACTCCATCTCTTTCCAGGGTACCTCCTCCTCGTTCTCTAACCGCTGATTGTACTTTTCGAAAATGTCGTTTGCTGTCTTCAGGTCTTCGTCATCCCAATTGAGAACGATGACCAAGTAAGCAATCGGATTGTCGTGGAAGTCGAGCGTATCCGCGACCATGCGCATCTGAAAGCGCAACTTTTCTACCTCTCTTTTCAGGTCTTCCACTATCTGCGCTCCTGATCGAGATGCATAATTCTCTGTCTGCATAGCGAGATGGCGTTTTGGATCAGTTCATGATGACGCTGAAGATTTTCTTGCTGCTGCTCCGGTGAAGTAGCTTTCTGGTAGTCGCGGAGAGCGAGCTGCGCTTGGCTGATCTTTCCTCGTATATCCGCATCTCCACCACTGAGATCCATGAAATTCAACGCGTTGTCGATCCTAGACTGGATACGGTGGAGGATTAAACGCTCATCTTGTCCGCGTTTTAACTGCTCGATTGGGACCAGTGGTGTGATTAGTTTCCTTACTTCATTCAGCGCATCACGAAGATCTCCCTGAACCTCAGATAGCCGTAGCTTCCGAAGGTCAAAAGCAATTTGAGATCGATATTTCCTGACCTTTCGTGCTTGAAGTAAAGTTACCGATGTGCCAATTGCTGTGAGCAGTGTACCAAGGACGGTTATCCATAGGCCAAGGGCATCCATCGTGAAAGGATCTGGAGATTACATGGAACAGACCTGCGTCGAACTACTCGTAATTTGCAAACTTCAAACAAACGAATATAAGAAATCATCGACTTGAATCGGTGCTACCATCGCCCATCACGTAGCGGGCCAGGAACTCGTAGATGCGCAGCACGCGGTCCATGCGCTGGGTCGGGTCGCCGGTGCGGGAGAGGTCGTGCCCGGCGTCGGGGTAGCGCACGTACTCGACGGGGCGGCCCAGGATCTTGAGGCTCTTGTAGAGCATCTCGCTCTGGATGACGCCCGTCCGCAGGTCGTCGTCGGCGTGCATGATGAGCAGCGGCGTGCGGATGCGGTCGACGTAGGTGAGCGGTGAGTTGCGGCGCAGGGTCTCCAGCGAGGCGTCGGCGCTGCGGCCGGGCTCGGTGCCCAGGTCGCCCATGGCGTCGCGCGGGCCCCACGGGTAGCCGCCGAAGTGGCTCGGCACGAGGCGCCACGCATTGCCCTCGCCCAGGAACGTCGTCAGGTCATAGACGCCGCGCTGGGCCACGGCGGCCTGGAAGCGGTCGTCGTGGCCCACGATCCAGGCCGTCAGGTAGCCCGCATACGAGCCGCCCGTCACCACCTGCCGGTCCTCGTCCACCCAGCGCTCGTCGTCCGCCGCCTCGCTCGCGGCGGCCAGCACATCGCCCGCCGGGCCGTCGCCCCAGTCCTGGTAGTTCAGCGTCTTGAAGGCGTGGCCGTAGCCGCCGGAGCCGCGCGGGTTGGCGTAGACGATGCCGAAGCCCTGCGCCGCCAGGAATTGAAACTCGTGCCACATCGTCGCCTCGCCGGGGCCCCACATCGCCATCGGGCCGCCGTGGATCTCCAGCAGCAGCGGGTACCGCTCGCGGCGCTCCGCGAAGGTGGGCTCCATCACCCAGTAGTCGATCTCCAGCGTATCGCGGCGAAGCGTCTCGGCTTGGGGCAGCGTCAGCTTCTTGTCGGCCAGCCACGAAGCGTTGTGGTCCGTCAGGCGGCGCTCCTGGGAGAAGTCCGCCGTGGCGGCGTAGAGTTCGTACGGGTTGGTCGGCTCGGTGAGGACGTAGTAGATGGTGGCCGTGCTGAGGTCGTACGAGCGGATGCCGCGCTCCTGGCTGGTCAGGCGCTCCACCTCCGGATTGCGACGGGTGAGGTCGGCGCGGGCGAACGAGACGCGGGCCTGCACCTGCTGGAGCGAGTCGGCGGCAGTGGTGTCGGCCAGCGCGGCGTCCTCGTCCTCATCCTCTGCTTCCTCCTGCGGCGTCGGGCGGGCCGGGCGGCCTTCGTAGACGGGCAGCCGGTACAGCGGGAAGCCCCCCTCGGAGGCGGCCACGAAGTAGACGAACCAGTTGTTGGCGTCCCAGCGGACGTCGTAGAGCGAGCGGTCGAAGCCGAGCGTCAGCATCTCGGGCGGCGACTGGCCGTCGAGCGTGAAGGTACCGAGTTCGGTCTGCGCGTAGCCGGGGTCGTCGAGGTCGCGGGCGAGGAAGGTGATGAGCCTGCCATCGGGCGAGGGGGCGGGGTTGCTGAGGGCGTAGCCGTCCACGTCCAGCAGGCGGCGGAAGCGGGTGCCGTCGGGGTCTACGATGAAGAGGTCGCCGTCGCGCACGCGGTCCGGGTGCTGGTCCTCGGCCATGGCGCCATCCAGAAGGATCTGCTGGCCGTTGGGCAGCCACGTCCCGCCGCCGAAGGAGTAGAACCCTTGCGTGATGGGCGTCGGCGCGGCGCCGGGCGTGGTGGCGTCCACGACGAACAGGTGGCGGAAGTCGAGTTCTGGTTCCAGGTCGAACTCGCCCTGCAGGTCGAGCCGCGTCAGCACGCGCGGGTCGTCGTCCTCCGCGTTGGCTTCGAGCCAGGCGCGGACGTTCTGCAGCGAGCCGGTCGGGTCGGGCGTGGCGTTCTGCGCGTCGCCCCGCTGGCGGCCCGGGCGCTCGTCCGGCCACGGCGGCATGCCGCCCATCATCTCATGCACGTCCTCCTCCGAGAGCGTCGCCGCGAACAGGATCTGCGTCCCGTCGGGCGACCAGCGCGGGTTCGTGGCGCCGTGCTCGAAGTCGGTCAGCTGGTACGCCTCGCCGCCGTAGAGCGAGAGGATGAAGAGCTGCGGCGTGTCCTCCACCGGGCGGACGAAGGCGAGGCGGTCGCCGTCCGGGTGCCAGGCCGGGTCGCTGCCGCCGCGCTCGCCGTAGGTCAGTTGGCGCGGCTGGTCGAGCGCATCGGCGGAGAGGTAGAAGAGGTGCGTGCGGTACTCGTACGCAGCGCTGTCCGTCTCGGCGATCTGCTTGGCCGTGTAGGCGATGTGGCGCCCGTCCGGCGAGACGGTGACGTCGCCGAGTTGCTGGATCTTGAGCAGGTCCGTCGCGCGGATCGGCTCGGTGCCGTTCTGGGCGTGCGCCAGGGCCGGGGCGAGCAGGAAGAGGATGAGGAGGAGCGCGGTCGATCGCGCGCGGGAGCCACGGGGCATAGAGGTGGGACGCGGGCAGGTGGGTGAGGTCGCCAAAAGTCGTCCTCCTAACCCGAATCGCGCCCCGCCCGTTCCTCGAAACCGCGACCGTGGAAACCCCGGGCCATGCGTTCGTTGAATCAGGCAGAGCCACAGGTCCCACCATTTCGACTGCCGCCATGAAAATCTTCTGTCCCAAGTGCGAGTGGGAGCCGGACGCCTCCGCCCGGTGGCACTGCTCGTGCGGTCATGCCTGGAACACGTTCGACACGCAGGGCAAGTGCCCGTCCTGCGGCAAGGTGTGGCTGGATACCCAGTGCCTCGCCTGCCGCGCGTGGTCGAAGCATCACGACTGGTACCACGACCTCCCGCCCGTGGAGGCCGAAGACATCGCCACCGAAGCCCCGGCGACGGCGGACGGGTAGTCGGGCGTTGCAGGTTTCAGGTTGGCACGTTTCAGGTTTCCAGGTCGAGCAAGCTCCCGCAACCCATAACCCTCAACGCGCAACCCGCAACCAAACCACCCCATGATCGACGGAAACACGCTGCTGGATCGCGGCTGGCCGGAAGGGCCGATGATCGGCGCCGCGCTGGACGTGGTGACGGAGTTCGTGAAGGCGCGCCTGCCGGACGACCACATCCTGAAGGTGCTGGAGGACGTGCGCCGCAAGCCGGATCTGTACGACGATCCCGAGCACGCCGCCCAGCCGTTGGCGCAGGCGGTGAAGGCGCATCGGAAGGAGCAACGCAAGAAGAAGCAGCGGGAGGCCGTCCGCGACGCGGTGCGCGACGAGCCGCTGGAGGCGCCCATCTGGGGCGAGGACCTGATCGACCCCGAAGCCATCCAGCAACTGCGCGACGCCATGCGCCTGCCCGCCACCGTCGCCGGAGCGCTGATGCCGGACGCGCACATCGGCTACGGCATTCCCATCGGCGGCGTCGTGGCGCTCGACAACGCCGTCGCGCCGTACATGGTGGGCGTGGACATTGCCTGTTTTCACGGAGATACCCTTGTTCAAACCATCGACGGTCATGCTTATCCAATCGCCGAACTCGCTAAGCGTCGAGAGCAGTTCGGGGTATGGACGTGCACGTCGGAAGGAAAGGTAGAAGCCGGATGGGCCTCCGC
>JAAAOL010000266.1 GCA_009908885.1 Bacteroidota bacterium
TGGGCACGACGCTGAACGACGTGACGACCCTCGCGGAGGCCGGGCTGCCGTCCGCCCTGCACCGCTCCTCGTCCGTGCGGGGCGACGAAGTCACGCTCCAGGTCGGCCCGGACGAGCAGCACATCGTGCTCGTGACCGTGCATCCGCTGCCGGAGCGGGAGCCGCCCTGCCAGCTCCTGATGCTCGCCGACATTACCTCGTACAAGGAGGTCGAGGCGGACCTGACGCGGGCGAAGGAGGAGGCCGAGGAGACGTCGCGCCTCAAGATGGCCATCCTGACCAACATCACGCACGAGGTGCGCACGCCCCTGACGGTCATCCTCGGCTTCACGTCGATGTTGCGAAAGGGCGTCCAGGCGGAGTACGAGCGCTTCGTGGATCTGGTGGAGCGCAGCGGGCGCCGCCTCATGCGCATGCTCGACACGATGCTCGATCTGGCCCAGCTCGAAGCGGGCTCGCTCGACATCGACTGCCAGCCCTTCGATGTGGGCGAGACGGTCCGCCGAGAGGCCGACTTCTTCCGGGCCACCGCCGAGGAAAAAGGCCTTTCCTTCCACATCGATGCGCCCGCACAGGCCTGCTGCGCCTGTAGCGACGAGCACATCGTTGCGAGCGTCCTGGGGCATCTGCTGGATAACGCCATCAAGTTCACCGATGAGGGTCAGATCCGAGTGGCGCTGGAGGCGGATCACGACGAGATCCACGTCCGCGTCCACGACACCGGCATCGGGATCGACGAGGACCTGCTGCCGAAGATCTACGACGAGTTCGTGCAGGGCTCGACGGGCCTGGAGCGCACGCACCAGGGCAACGGGCTCGGCCTGACGGTGTCGCGACGGCTCATCGAGGAGGCGGGCGGCACGCTCCAGGTGGCGAGTAGCAAGGGCGAGGGCAGTCGCTTCACCATCGTCCTGCCGCGTTACGCCCCTTCCGCCTGACGCGCCCCATGTGTCTTTCCGGGGCTGCGTTCGTATTTTGAGCCCGGTCTACCTGCTACGGCGCTGACGCAGATCGTGCGTTTATACTGAGTCAGATTGTTGATGTCTGGATCCTGGTGTCGCACCTCGTGATGCGTGTTGCGTGGTCCGTGACAGGCACGGGCCATCACACCAGCAGTGCGTCCTTACGCATCACGCAGTACGCATCACGTCCACGGCTATACGGACATCGCACAAGCGAAAACGGTATTTACATACAGCCACTCGCTCCCCGCCCGTCCCCGGTTCCTCCCATGCCTCCCGTTCTGTCAGAGCGCCCGCTGTCGCAACTCGCCCTGCTGTACCTGACGATGGCCCAGCGCGACGATGCAGACCTCCGGTCGACCGAGCTCGACGCCGTCGTCGATACGCTGCACAGCCGCCATTTCAACCTCGACCGAAGCGCCGTCCGGCAGGTCGTGCTCGACGTGCTCGGGCTGCGCCTCGACGCGGCGGAGCGGGAGCAGGCTGTGCGGGCCGTCATCGACGTCCTCAACGACCGCCTCTCCGTGCGGCAGAAGCAGGCCGTACTGCACGATCTCCTGCAGATCGCCCGGTCCGACGGCGTCGTGCTGCGGGGCGAGGAGGAATTGCTGCGCACGCTGACCGAGACGTGGAACGTCCCCGCGCTGGGCGTCGATGCGCCGGAGGGCGACGAGGACGAAACCGAAGGGGCGCTCCGGCCGCTGTATGACCTCGCCTTCCTCTACCTGGTCCTCGCGCACGGCACCGACCGTGAGTTCAGCGACGACGAACGGCAACTCCTCCTGCGCAAGCTGCGCGAATGGCAGCCCGCCCTCACCGAGCAGCAGGTGTCCGACGTGCTGGAGGAGGCCGTCGCCCGCTACGCGCGCCGGGCCGACGCCGATGCCGTCCGCACCGCCGTCGATGCGCTGAAGACGGCCCTCCCCGCCGAGCAGCGCATGGCCGCCCTGCACGACCTCACCCAGATTGCCAATGCCGACGGCGTCTTCCTGGACAGCGAGGAAGACCTCATCAACGAGCTGATGACGGCCTGGGACGTGGGCCCCTACGCCGCCTACGGCCGCCACGGGAGCAAGGAGTAGAGACGATGGACGACAGACTGGCGGACTGCCGCCGGGATCGGCATGGCTGCTGCGATCAAGGTTCTGACGAGATTCCTGCGGGAGTTGAGGTATGCCGATGTAGAGACGTCTCGCCGAGGCGTCTCTACGGCCCGCATTGCTACGAATCGGAGCTAAAAAAGAAGGCGGTGCCGCCACAGAGGGCAGCACCGCCTTCGATCTGTTGGGAGCCGCAGGGGGCTCAGAGGGCACTTAGAAGTTCATGCCACCCATGCCGCCCATGCCGCCCGGCATGCCGCCGCCCGGTCCGTCACCACCGTCGTCGTCGCTGCCGCCCTTCTGAGGCATGTCAGCCACGACGGTCTCGGTCGTGAGCAGGAGGCCGGCCACGGAGCCTGCGTTTTCGAGGGCCGTACGGGCCACCTTGGTCGGGTCGATGACGCCCTGCTTCACCAGGTTGCCGTACTCTTCCGTACGGGCGTTGAAGCCGAAGTCGCCTTCGCCTTCCTTCACCTTCTGTACGATGATGGAGCCTTCGAGGCCTGCGTTCGAGGCAATCTGACGCAGCGGGGACTCCAGCGCCTGGCGCACGATGTGCACGCCGATGCCCTGGTCCGCGTTCTCCACCTCGACGCTGTCGAGCACGTGCAGGGCCCGCAGGAAGGCGACGCCGCCGCCGGGCACGATGCCCTCTTCGACGGCCGCGCGGGTCGCATGCAGAGCGTCCTCCACGCGCGCCTTCTTCTCCTTCATCTCCGGCTCGGTCGCCGCACCGATTTTCAGGACGGCCACGCCACCAGAGAGCTTCGCGAGCCGCTCTTGCAGCTTCTCGCGATCATAGTCGCTCGTGGTGGTCTCCATCTGCTGCTTGATCTGGTTGGCGCGCGCCTTGATCTGGTCGCCTTCGCCGGCACCATCCACGACCGTGGTGGTGTCCTTGTCGATGACGACGCGGCCCGCGCGGCCCAGGTAGTCCAGCGTGGCGTTCTCCAGGCGGTAGCCCTTCTCTTCGCTGATGACCGTACCACCGGTCAGGGTGGCGATGTCTTCCAGCATGGCCTTGCGGCGGTCACCGAAGCCGGGCGCCTTCACGGCGGCCACCTTCAGCGTGCCCCGCAGCTTGTTCACGACCATCGTCGCGAGGGCCTCGCCTTCCACGTCCTCGCCGATGACCAGGAGCGGCTTGCTCATCTGGGCGACCTTCTCCAGCACGGGGAGCAGGTCCTTCATCGCCGAGATCTTCTTGTCGTGGATGAGGATGTAGGCATCCTCCAGGACGGTCTGCATGTTGTCCGCATCCGTCACGAAGTACGGCGAGAGGTAGCCGCGGTCGAACTGCATGCCTTCCACGACGTCGAGGCTGGTCTCGGTGCCCTTGGCCTCCTCGACCGTGATGACGCCGTCCTTGCCGACTTTCTCGAAGGCGGCGGCGATCAGGTCGCCGATGGTGGTGTCGTTGTTGGCCGAGACGGACGCGACCTGGGCAATCTCCTCTTTGCCCTCGATGTCGCGGCTCTGCGCGCGCAGGTCGGCCACGATGGCCCGGACGGCGGTTTCGATGCCGCGCTTCAGGTCCATCGGGTTGGCGCCAGCCGTCACGTTCTTCAGGCCCGCGTTCATGATGGCCTGCGCCAGCACGGTTGCCGTCGTGGTGCCGTCGCCGGCTACGTCGCTGGTCTTGGAGGCAACCTCCTTGACCATCTGCGCGCCGACGTTCTCGATCTTGTCCTCCAGTTCGATCTCCTTGGCGACGGTAACGCCGTCCTTGGTGATCGTCGGAGCACCGAATTTCTTCTCGATGATGACGTTGCGGCCTTTCGGGCCGAGCGTCACCTTCACAGCGTCGGCCAGTCGGTCAACACCCCGCTTGAGGGCGTTGCGCGCCTTGGCGTCGAAGATAATCTGTTTAGCCATAATCGTGTTGTGCTATGTATTCAGGGTGAGTGGCGGATTCGTGGTATGGGATCAGATGGCTCCTCGGAGAACCATCCGAAAAAAGCGCCTACTCCGCGAATCGGGGCAGGCGCTCAGGGGCAGGACTAGTCTTCAACGATGCCGAGGATGTCCGTCTCGCGCATGATGAGCAGGTCGTCGTCGCCGAGGTTGATCTCGGTCCCGGCGTACTTGCCATAGAGGACCGTGTCGCCCTCCTGCACCGTCATGTCGATCTTGGTGCCGTTCTCGACCTTGCCGGGGCCGACCGAGACGATGGTGCCGCGCTGCGGCTTCTCCTTGGCGGAATCCGGAATGTAGAGGCCGCTTTCGGTCGTTTCTTCGGCCTCGGCCGGTTTGACGACCACACGGTCGCTGAGCGGTTTGATGCTTGCCATAGTTGGTAGCCTCCTTGAGAGTGGTTGTGGTGAAAGGGAGTTCTAGAATGAACGTCGCCAGGGATGGGCGTTGTTAGCACTCTCGGGTGACGAGTGCTAACGGCCAACCGTAGCGACGGGGCATGTGTTCCTGTCTCATCGGCGTTTAATGAAACCGCGTCGTATGTTCATGCGGCACGATGT
>JAAAOL010000071.1 GCA_009908885.1 Bacteroidota bacterium
ATTGGGCGTGTGGGGGCATGTCGCCCGCCCGTACTCCCAACCGCCCAGACGCTATCTTGCCAAACATGCCAGTCAAACCATGCGCTCTGTTCCGATGAACACCCGATACCAACGCCTCGTGGATGTGGACGGTCACCGGATGGCGGCCATCGTGGCGAACGACGATGCCGGTGGCACGCCGCTCGTGCTGCTGCACGGCATCACCCTGTCGCCCCGCTTCTGGACGCCGCACCTGCCGCCGTCCATCCGCGACGGGCGGCGCTGGCTCTCGCTGAGCCTGCCGGGGCATCATCCAGGCACGATGCCGCTCTTGCCGCGCCGCGCCATCACGCCGGAGCTGTTTGCCCACCTGATCGACGCGACGTTGCATGAGGTGATTGGCGACGAGAAGGCGGTCGTCGTCGGCTACTCGACGGGCGGCTTCGCAGCGCTGGCCCTGGCGGCCCACCGGCCCGAGCGGGTGCGGGCGGTCTGCTCCATCAACGGTTTTGCCTACGGCCCGTGGGGCGGCACGCTCGGCCTCCTGCAGCGGCTCGCAGGCCTGGGCGCAGCAGGCGCGGCCCTCTTCCGGTTCCTGTCGCAGCTGTCGGTCTCGTCCCAGGCCATCTTCGGCCTCGTGCTGGGGCAGTATGCGGGCGACCGCGCGGCGTACCGCGCCTCACCCGTCGCCGGGCAGACGCTCGACGCCATCTTCCCGGACGTGCACCGGCACGACCCGGAGGTGATGCGGCGGCTCTTCGACGGGCTGCGCGACGTGGACCTGCGCCCCGACCTGGCCCGCATCGCCGTGCCCACGCTCATCGTCGGCGGCGACCGCGATCCGATCCTGCCGCCGGAGCATCAGCGCGACGTCGCCGAGCATATTCCGGGCAGCGAGCTAGTGCTGTTCGACGGCTGCGGCCACCTGTTCTACGCCGAGCGCACCGCCCGCTACCAGCGCCTGCTGACGGACTGGCTGGCGCGCGTCGAGGCCGGATGAGCAGACGGAACGGAGGCGTCGCCCGCTCGGTTCGAGCAGGCACAGTCCCGGATTCCCTCGTTTCGTCCTGCCGATTCTCAAACCTGCAACGCAAGATCCATCATGAGTGCAGCACGCGTGTGTATCATCGGAGCGGGGTCGTCGGGCATCGTGGCGGCCAAGGTGCTTCATGAGCGCGGCATCCCGTTCGACTGCTACGAAAAAGGCTCTGGCATCGGCGGTAACTGGCGGTACATGAACGACAACGAGATGTCGTCCTCGTACTGGTCGCTGCACATCAACACCTCGCGCGACAAGATGGCGTACTCCGACTTTCCAATGCCGGAGACGTACCCCGACTTCCCGCACCACACGCAGATTCTGGACTACTTCGAAGACTACGTCGACCACTTCGGCTTCCGCAACACCATCACCTTCTGCACCGAGGTGGAGCACGTCGCGCCCGTGGGCGACGGGACGTACGACGTGCGGCTGCGCAACGTCGACACGGACGCCGTCGAAACGAAGCGCTACGGCGCGGTGATCGTGGCGAACGGGCATCACTGGTGCCCCAACTGGCCGGACTTCCCCGGCACGTTCGACGGCGACGTGATGCACTCGCACTACTACAAGACGCCCGACGTGCTGGACGGCAAGCGCGTGCTCGTCGTGGGCGTGGGCAACTCGGGCTGCGACATCGCCTGCGAGGCAGCCCGCCACGCCGAAGCCACCTTCCAGTCGACGCGGCGCGGGGCGCACGTGGTGCCCAAGTACCTGCTGGGCCGCCCGCTGGACGAGTGGGTGACGCCGCTCTCGGCCAAGCTGCCGTTCTGGCTCCAGCGCACCATGATGAAGGTGCTGCTGTGGCTCTCGCGCGGCAACCAGGACAACTACGGCTTCCCGACGCCGGACCACGACTTCGGCGCGGAGCACCCGACCATCTCCAGCGACCTGCTCAACCTGGTCGGCCACGGCAAGATCACCGTCAAGCCCAACATCGAGCGGCTGGACGGCGACCGCGTGCGCTTCGAGGACGGGTCGACCGAGGCCATCGACCTCATCATCTACGCGACGGGCTACCGCATCCGATTTCCGTTCTTCGATGACGACTTCATCGGGGTAGAAGACAACGACCTGCCGCTCTATCTGCACGTCGTCCCGCCCGAGATCCCGAACCTGTACTTCCTGGGCCTGATCCAGCCGCTGGGCGCCGTCATGCCGCTGGCCGAGGTGCAGGCCGAGTGGATCGCCGACTTGCTGGAGGGCAAGGCCGGGTTGCCGGAGCGCGACGCGATGTGGCAGCAGATCCGCGACTACCGGGCCAGGATCCGCCAGCGCTACGTCGCCTCGAAGCGGCACACCATCCAGGTGGATTTCTACCCGTACAAAAACTCCATCGAGCGCGAGCGCGTCCGGGGCCGCAGCCGCTCGCCCGCGCAAGCGCTGCCGCAACGCCCCGAGGCGGTCCCCGCTTAAGGTTTCAAGTTCGCAGGTTGCAGGTTTACAGGTGTGGAGCCACCCTGAGGTCCCGGGGACGTGGGTAACACTTTAGACCTGCAACCTTCAACTTGCGAACCTGCAACAACCAAGTCCGGTGTGCACGTCCCACAACCCAAGCAGCATTCGACATGAGCACAGTGACTCTGGATCTGCCCCCGGAGGTCAGCCCCGATGAGGCGCGACTTCTATTTGCCATGGCCCTTTTTCAGGACGGGAAACTCTCCCTCGGTCGAGCCGCAGAGGTGTCGGGCTATTCCAAACGGGCATTTATGGAGTTTCTGGGACAGCGAGGCATTCCAGTCTTCAACTACGGGCCGGAGGATCTGGATGAGGAACTGCGCAACCTGTCAGGAGAAGCGGCTGCGGGTGAATGAGTCGTCGTGTTCCGTTTCCATGTCTCATTCCGGATAGTTCATGCCTCATCACGCTGGAGCGGATCGGGCAGTTGACGTTGCTTCCTGCCGTCGCGGACGACGTCATCGCTCCTCCAGCAGTCATCAACGAGGTCGGTATTGTGCCCAATTGGGTAAAGCCCCGAGCGGTGCAAAACGAGGCGCTGTTTCGCAGTCTCCATCCCCCGCTGGGGGCAGGTGAGGCCGAAGTGCTGGCCCTTGGGCTGGACATCGACGATGCCCGCGTCGTGATCGATGAGCGGCGAGCCCGTCAGATCGCCCGGCGACTGGAAATACCGCTCGTCGGAACGCTCGGACTGCTCCTCGTTGCCAAGCGTGAGGGAGCCCTCGGTGCTGTCGAACCCGTCCTGCGTGCCCTTGAAGCGGCGGGATTTCATATGTCAGAGGCACTGCGGTCCCGCGTGCTCCGCCAGGCCGGTGAACGCGAGAACGAAGCTTGATATGACCGACACTGGACCATTCCTCTAGATTTTGTTTCTTGATGTAACCCACTGCGACCTGCGACCTGCCAACCTGCGACCCCGCCCCCTTCGAACGTCCCCGACCTTCCCCCACCGTGGATCTTGCCCACAAGACCGTCCTCATCACCGGCGCTGCCCGCGGTATCGGCCAGGCGACGGCGCTGCGGTGCGCCCGGCACGGCGCCCATATCCTCGGCGTCGATCTAGAGGTCGGCGCGATGCGCGATACGGCGGCGGCCGTGCAATCCGCCGGGCAGGAGTTTCGCGGCTACGCGTGCGACATCAGCGACGCGGCGGCCGTGCGCGACCTGATAACACAGGCTGCTGCCACCGAGCGAGGCTTCGACGTGGTGATCAACAATGCGGGCGTGGCGCCGAGCGGTCCGTTCGGGGACGGGGACCTGGACGCGTGGCGACGGACGGTCGAGATCAACCTGCTGGGCACGATGGCGCTGACGCATGCCGCGCTGCCGCACCTCCGCACCCGCTTTCGGGCCCACATCGTCAACGTTGCCAGCGTAGCGGGCAAGGTGGGCTCGCCCGGCCTCGTGGCCTACTGCGCGTCCAAGCACGGCGTCGTCGGCTTCACCGAGGCGCTGCGGGCCGAGCTGGCCATGCAGGACGCGTCGGTGGGCGTCAGCTGTGTGCTCCCTACGATGGCCGACACGCGCATGACCCACGGCGTGCGCCGCTCCGCCCTCGTCCCGCTCGTGCAGCCCGAGGCCGTCGCTACGGCGATCGTGGACGCCATCGAGGAAAACCTGCCGGAAGTTTACGTGCCCGCCCGCATGCGCTGGCTGGTGGATGTGCTGCCGACCGTCGCGCCCGGCGTCGCCCGTTGGCTCGCGATGCACGACGCCACGGCGCGCGGCTGGCTCGAAGCGCGCAAGCCGCTCCCACAGCTCCCGCCCCCCGACGGGCAAGCCGACCAATAACGCGCGGCCTCCGCTACAGCTCCAGCACGAATCCGTCCTCGCTGGCGAGCAAGGCTTCGAGGTGCTGCCGCAGGACCTCTACGTCAACATCCATCTCCAGCGCCGACGTGAGATGTTCGCGGAGCTGGACCAGATGGTCGTCCTCGATGCGCACGTGGAGCGGGTCCTTTTCTGTCCCGATGAGCCCGAACTGCACCGTGACGCCCACCTGCTTTTCGCCCCGCACCACCACGATGGGGCGCGTCGCGGCATTGACGGGCTGGTAC
>JAAAOL010000138.1 GCA_009908885.1 Bacteroidota bacterium
CATCTCTCCGGTCGCCATTTCTGCCAGATAGAGAGATCCCGGTTCGGGGACCGGGATGACAAAGCGCAAGTTTTCAACCGGACTTGGTATTAGAAGCACTTCGGTGCCCCCGCTCACGCGGGGATAGCCCTTGTGAGGGCATCCGGCGTATAGCTCAACGAAGCCGCGCGCCCAGCAACTGGTCCGTTGAGGCCCGGCCCTGGCGCATCCTGAACGGAACGTGAGCCCGAGGGTACAACGGGCCACGACGCCTTTCCGAATCCGCCTGCTCTCGCCATGCGCTCCCGCTCTCCGCTCGTGGCACTCGTCGTGACGCTCTTGCTTGCGGGCTGCGACTCACGCGGTGACGCACCGGACCGGTCCGACGAGCAGCAGCCCGTCTGGGCCTTTGGCGCGCCCAGCTTCTCCTCGCCCGAAGAGGTCTACAAGTGGGAGGTCGCCGGAGGCATCGCGCTCTTCTCGGACATCTCGGTCATCCCCGACGAGGAGGGGCTGCGCGCGTCGTTCACGTGTGCGCGGTACGACGCGATGTGCACCCCGACACAGATCTGCGAGGCGACGAGCGAGGACGGGCGGACCTGGACCCCCGCGGCTGCGCCGCTGATCGCTGCGGGGATGTCGCCACAGCGCTACGCCTGGGAGGGGAGCGAACTGTTCGTAGGTGAGGGCGGCGGCGCCCCCTACCTGCTCGCGTCGCACTACCCGTACTGGGGAACCGACACGGCGTGCGAGGGAGGTGGCGTGCCGGGGTTTCCGGCGACGCTGGCGCTGTTTCGCGACGGTGCTGAGCTGGCCGACCCGCTGATCGCGCGGGGCGCCGGCGAGGCAGACAACGATGCCATTTACAGCCCGAGCGTGGCCCGTGCGCCCGACGGCACCTACACGATGGTATACGTGGGGTATTGCTACGACCTGGCGATGGAGGGGATCACCTGCCCGCCGTCTCCCTACGGAGTGACCTTGATGGGAGCCGAGGCACCTTCGCCGCAGGGACCCTGGACGCGCGTCCCCGGGCCGCCGCTGCCCGAGGCTTTCCCCACCTCGGAGGGGCTGTACGCGGCCGAGCCCGACCTGGCGTGGATCGACGGGCGGCTCTATATGGCCTACTCGGTCATGGACGCCACGGAAAACTCACGCGCATTGGGACTCGCCTGGTCGGACGGAGGGCTTGAGGGGCCCTGGACCTGGTCGACCACCCCTATCGCGCGCGCCGAGCAGGTCGCGCATGATGTGATCATCGCCCCGTCGATCCTGTGGCACGAGGATCGGCTCAGGGTATGGTTCACGATCTACGACGAGCAGCTCTTCGAGTACACGCTGGGCTATGTCGAAGGGC
Organism: Bacteroidota bacterium; assembly: GCA_009908885.1. GTDB lineage: Bacteria > Bacteroidota > Rhodothermia > Rhodothermales > JAAAOL01 > JAAAOL01. The sequence goes on from JAAAOL010000138.1 coordinate 1,337, forward strand.
GCTTTCCCGGGCCAGGCTGACACGTCGGGCGCGGGTCAGGGTTGCTTCCGCCCACGCGGGGATAGACCTGAGGACGGCGTGTAGGAGCCGGACGACGATCTGGTGCCCCCGCTCACGCGAAGATAGACCTCCGTCACCCGCTCGACGAGTCCCTGGACGTCGCCCAAGCTCAGACGGCCAGGGGGAAGTGAAGGGCGAAAAAAGAACCCGCCAGCGTCGCCGATGACGGCGTTCCTGGCGGGCTGTTCGGGGTGGAGCCAGACGGATTCGAACCGACGACCTTCGCAATGCCATTGCGACGCTCTACCAACTGAGCTATGGCCCCGTCATGTGTGGCGGATCGCCATGATACGACGGCCCGTCGGGGGCTGTCAACCGGGCGATCTGTATTCGTGCGGCCTTCCACGAGCAATTCATACGGATGTTCCACGCAGGTCCCGCGCTCCTCCGTACCTTCACACCTTCCTTCAGCAATCAGAAACCCCATGAACACACCCGCGCACACGATGGAGGTATGGAAGTTCGGCGGCACGTCCGTCGCCACGCCGGAGCGCATCCGCGAGATCGTCGGGCTGGTCCGGCAGGAGCCGGGCCGCCGCGTGGTCGTCGTCTCGGCGCTGGGCGGCGTCACCGATCAACTGCTGCGCGGCATCGATGCGGCCCTGGCCCGGTCCGACGCGCACCGCGACGTGCTGACCGACCTGCGCGCGCGCCACGACGCGACGGTGGAGGCCCTGACCGACGGCGACGAGCGCGAGCGGCTGCAGGCCACGCTGGCGCCGATCTGGGACGAGCTGGGCGAGTTGTTGGACGGCGTCTATCTGCTGCGTGAGTGCACGCGGCGCACGCGGGACGCCATCCTCGCCACCGGCGAGCGCCTCTCGGTGCCCATCGTCGCGGCGGCCTTCCGGGCGGCGGACACGCCTGCCACGGCCCTCGATGCGCGGTCGCTCATCCAGACGGACGGTGCGTTCGGCGAGGCGGAGGTGCAGTTCGGCCCGACCGAGGCGCGCATCCGGGAGCAGTTCGAGACGTTGTACGCTGAGACGCCCGAGGCGCACGTCATGGTCGTCACCGGCTTCATCGCGGCGACGGCGGAGGGCGTGACGACGACGCTGGGCCGCTCCGGCAGCGACTACACGGCGACGATCCTGGCGCGCGCCCTGCAGGCCGAGCGGGTCGTCATCTGGACGGACGTGGACGGCGTTCTCTCCGCCGACCCGCGCCTGGTGGACGCGGCCTTCCCGCTGGAGCGGCTCAGCTACCGCGAGGCGGCCGAGATGGCCTACTTCGGCGCCAAGGTGTTGCACCCGCGCACCATGCGGCCCGTGGAGGCATCCGGCATCCCGCTGCTCATCAAGAACACCATGAACCCGGACGCGCCCGGCACGCTCGTGACGGCGGAGGCCGTGCCGACGGACCGGCGCGTGAAGGCGATCTCGACGATCCGCGACGTGGCCGTGGTGATGCTGGAGGGACGCGGCCTGCTCGGCGTTCCGGGCACCGCCGCCCGCACGTTCGACGCGCTGGCGGATCGCAGCATCAACGTCCTCATGATCTCGCAGGCATCGAGCGAGCAGAGCATCTGCACCGTCGTCCGCCGGAGCGAGGCCGAGGCCGCCGTCGACGCGCTGGAGCACGCCTTCCGCCACGAGCTGGCCCAGGGCGACGTGAGCCGCGTCTATGCGCTGCCGGACTGCGCCGTCGTCTCAGCCGTGGGCGACCAGATGCGGCACATGCCGGGCCTGGCCGGACGCATGTTCGCCACGCTGGGGCGGAGCGGCGTCAACGTGCTGGCCATCGCCCAGGGCGCGGCGGAGACCAACATCTCGGCCGTCGTGCGGGACGCGGACGTCAAGGCGGCGGTGGACGCGCTGCACGAAGCCTTTCCGTTGCGCCGTACGCGCGCCCATCTCTGCGTCATCGGCACCGGCGTGGTGGGCAGCACCCTCCTCGACATCCTGCAACACCAGGCGCCGCGTCTGCTGGACGACCTGCGGCTGCACCTGCGGCTCGTGGGCGTCACCAACTCGCGCCGGATGCGGTGGGACCCGTCCGGCCTGCCGCTGGATACCGTGCTGGACGCGTTGGACCAGCGCGGGGAGCCTGCCGATCTGGATGATCTCGTCGAGCGCCTCACGGCGAGTCGGCTGGAGCGGCTGCTCGTGGTCGATGCGACGGCCTCCAGCGACGTGGCGCGGCGCTACCCCGAGTTGCTGGAGCAGGGCATCGGCATCGTGACGCCCAACAAGCGCGCCAACACGCTGGACATGGGCTTCTACCACCGGCTGCGCGAGGCCGCCGCCCGGAGCGAGGTGTCGTACCGCTACGAGGCGACCGTCATGGCGGGCCTGCCCGTCATCCTCACCGTGCGCGACCTGCTGCGCTCGGGCGACACGATCGAGCGCATCGAGGGCGTCTTTTCGGGCACGCTGGCCTATCTCTTCCGGCGGCTGGCCGAGGGCGCGTCGTTCTCCGAGGCGGTGCGCGAGGCGCGGGCGGGCGGCTATACCGAGCCGGACCCGCGCGACGACCTGGGCGGCGAGGACGTGGCGCGCAAGCTGATGATCCTGGCCCGCGAGATCGGGCTGGAGGTGGAGCGCGACGACGTGCGCGTGGAGCCGCTGGTGCCGTTCGCGATGATGGACGGGCCGGTCGACGCGTTCATGGAGCAGGTCGATACGCTGGATGCCGCCTGGGCCGAGCGCGTGGCGGCTGCTGCTGACGACGGCAAGCGCCTCCAGTACATCGGGCGCGTGGTGGACGGGCGGTGCCGCGTCGGCGTCGAAGCCATCGGCCCCGATTCGCCCTTTTTTGCCCTGCAGGGTACCGACAACGCCGTGCTCTTCACCTCGGAGCGCTACCGGGACAACCCGCTCGTCGTGCAGGGCCCGGGCGCCGGACCGGCCGTCACCGCCGCCGGCATCCTCGCCGACCTCATCAAAGCCGCCCAGCTGATGCCGTAGGGCTGGTTTCAGGTTGGCAGGTTTCAGGTTATAAGGTCGCAGGTCGGGTGTTGCGGACGACGACATTTGACCTGAAGACCTGGAACCTGAAACTGTTGAAGACGAACTGTTGCATCAACACGGAGACCTGCTATGACCCTCGCCCTCGTCGGAACCGGACAGATGGGACAGGCCGTGGCGGACCTCGCCGAGGAGCGCGGGCAT
>JAAAOL010000183.1 GCA_009908885.1 Bacteroidota bacterium
ATGATAATACCAAATCCGGCTGCACCATGGTGGTATGACGTAGCCCCGCGAGGCCGGATTTGGGGTTGGACGTGTGTAGGTGTGGACGTATGGACGTGACGCTCCTCCAACCCTTCACACTTTCGACCCTCCATACACCAACTCATTAACCGGAGTTGGTATAACGGAGCCTTTACCGTCGCGTTATCTGCCGTTCGAGACTGCGTCGTAAGTTGCCTTATCCCTCTCACCTGTACGCCGCGGAGCATTCGCTGAGATGCCATGGGCACGCGCGTGCTGTATTTCAACGTTCAACTCGCAGGCACGCTGACGCTGGCGTTCTGTCTGTCGTCGCAGCGGGCCGACCTCTCCGCAGGGTTGCTGGCGGCTCTTCTCCTGAACGTGGGCGCAGCCCTGCTGCTGCATCGGGCCTACCGCCGAGGCACCGCGCGTAGTCAGATCATGGCGCGCGTATGGGAAGTGGCCGTCGTGCTCATCAGCTGCGCCGTCCTCGTCCTCATCGGGGCCTCGGTCGCATACGCGGCAGGGTGGGCCTCCGGATAATCCGCATACTCCCCGGAGAACGCTCAGCGTCGAATCAGCACTCGTCGGGGCCGGTCTTCAGGGATTCAGGGTTGCTGATGAGGGCGTCGGTGCTGTAATGTACCTGCGGGGCGTCCCGGGCTGCCGCCTCGCCCCTGCGCGTTTCCCGTTCATCCTGACGAGTTGCCATGCCGACGCCCCAGCGCCTTCTCCTCGCGACCGACTTTTCCGACGCCGCCCACCTCGCCCGCGACCACGCCCTGCACCTGGCTCGCCGCTATGGGGCCGCCCTCCACGTGCTGCACGTGGCCGAGGTGTCCGACGTCTACTTCGAGACGGACGAGGACCTGCGGCAGCGCCTCCGCGACCAGATGGATGCCCTCTTCGACGGGGCGGACGTGAGCGGGGTGTCCGTCACGCGCACCATCGAGCGCGGGGAGGTGGCCGCCGAGGGCATCCTGGACTACGCCGAGGCGCACGCCATCGATCTCGTCGTCCTCGGCACGCACGGGCGGCGGGGCCTGCGCCGGATGGTGATGGGCAGCGTGGCGACAGAGGTGGTGCGGCGCGCGAGGTGCCCCGTGCTGGCCGTCCGCGAGCACGACCGCCCGTTCCCCGACGAAGCGGTGGACGGCATCCTCGTCCCGCTCGATCTGTCCGACTACAGCCGCGACGCGCTGCCCTACGCCAAAGACCTGGCCGCCCAGTACGACGGCACGCGCCTGCACCTGCTGCACGTCTTCGAAGACCTGAACCTGCCGCCCATCTACGGCGACGTCCACAACCCGCTGCTCAGCGCCTTTCCCGAAATCCGCGAGAAGGTCGAAGCCCAGATGGAGCAGTGGGTCGACGCGGCGGGCGGGCCGGACGTGCCGGTGACGATCCAGGTGGAGACCGGTCCGTCCGTCGGCACCATCCTCGACTACATCGCGGCGCACGGCATCGACCTCGTGGTGCTCACCACCCACGGGCGCAGCGGGCTGGAGCGCTTTCTGCTGGGCAGCGTCGCCGAGCGCGTCATGCGGCAGGCGCCCTGTCCGGTCTACGTCATCCCGTCGTTCGCGGACTGACGCCGGCCTACGCTTTACGCCGGAGGTTGTACCGCTCGGCGAGGGCGCTTTGCAGGTCGGCCACGGCGTCGGCGGCGCGTTGCAGGAGGCGCTGCTGCATCTTGGTCAGGCCGTAGACGTTGAGCTCGTCGTTCGGCGGCTCGCCGCCTTCGACCAGGTAGAGCTGATGTTCGAGGCGCAGATCGGCCAGGTGGCGGTAGCCCTCGCGGGCCATCTCCAGCGTCGTACGCAGGTCAGGCAGCGCCTCGGCAGCATAGCGGAGGCGGTCGAACGTGTTGGTCGAGCCGAAGTAGCGCAGGTCGAGGGCCAGCACGCGGGCCGCCTCCACGACGGGCAGGATGCCGCGGGCATGCAGGTCGTAGACGTCGGCGGTGTCGCGGCTGCGCGGCAGCTTGAGGCGTTCCATAATCGTGAGGGTGGCGCGGTACTGCAGAGCGCGGGCCGCCAGCATCTGGAGCATGTGCCGCTCCGTGTCGAGCGCCTGCACGTTGAGGGCGTCCTCGACGTCCTCGATCAGCTCGGTGACCAGGGCCTGTTCGCCGTAGATGCTGCGCAGGTCGAAGAAGCGCATGGACTCCGCCACGCCGTCGTCGTCCGACTCGAAGATCCAGGTGCGGAACTGGCGCTTCCAGTCGCCCAGGCACAGGCAATATTCCGGCGCGCCCGCCACCAGCTCACTCGGTGGAAAGCCGCACGTCTCCAGGGCGGTGGTCACGCGGCGTCCCAGTTCGGCGAAGTAGGCCTCGGCCCGGGCGGCCTGCTCGTCGCTCTCCGGGTCGGCGTAGATGAGGGCGTTGTGTTGCTCCGAGGTGAGCACCATCTCCTGCCGCCCGCCGCTGCCGACGCGGATCCAGACCCAGGGGAGGTCCACGCGGGGGGGCGTGCCCTCGTCCCGCAGGTCCTTCTCCACCAGTTCGAGCACGCGCTGGGCGACGCGGTCGTAGAGCGACGCCAGCAGGCGCGTGAGGTGCTCCGGCGGCACGCCCTGTTCCTGGAGGCTCTGGATCTGCTCGCTCGTCTCCTCGCGGATGGACGTCAGCTCGTCGATGGAGACGATATGGTCGATGCGGTGGACGGTGGCGAGCGGGTCCTTGCCCCGGAAATGCGCCACGTCCTGCGCGCTCAGCACGGCGACCGGCTCCGTCGCCGCGTCGTCCTCGCGGACCAGGACGAGGTGGCTGACGCGGTGGTTCACCATCTGCACGAGCGCGTCGAAGAGGGAGGCCGCCCCGCCGATGGTGACCACCGGGCGCGTCATGATGCGGCTGACGGGCGTCTCGGCGGCCAGCCCGCGCGTGGCGAACTTGCTCCGGATGTCGGTATCGGTGACGATGCCCGTCAGCTTGTCGTTGCGCACGATGAGGACCGCGTCCACGTGCTGCTGCGTCATGCGGCGGGCCACCTGCTGGATGGCGGTGTCCGGCGGGCAGGTGACCGGGCGGCGCAGCGGCAGCGCGTCGAGGCGGCGGCTCAGCAGGAGGTGCGCCCCGCCGACGTCGATGTACGTGTTCATGCGCCACACGTACCGCTGCACGTCGTGCTCGAAGTGGGCGGCAAACTCGTTGTGCTCGTCGTAGAGCGTGTTGAAGTGCTTGCTCGCCAGCAGCGCGCAGACGGTCGGCTCGACGGCCTTGGCCTCGTAGATCGACGCCCCGCCCCGCAGGAGCTCGAACGCGCCGAAGAGGTCGTTCTCGCTGCACTTGCGGATCAGGTGCTGCGTCTCGACGTCCATCAGCCGCACCGTGCCCGACTCGACGATGTACAGGCCCGGATGCTCGGTGCTGCCCTGCTCGATGATGACGTCGCCCGCCTGGTAGTTGACGATGGAGACGTGGGGGAGCAGGTCGTCCAGCGCATCGGCGGGGAGACTGCTGAAGGGACGCGTCGCCTGCAACAGCTCGCGGAGGCGCGTCGTGATGTTCGAAGACATAAGGGGCTCGGTCAGGCTCGTCGGAGGAGAGAGGAAGGCCTGACTAAGGATCGGCGTACCGCGCTGTAATTACAACTGCGATAGGGCTTCGTTGCGATTCCTCCCCGTGCGCGCCACGAACCCCGCGCCGCGATCGGCGGTACCAGAGACCAACAGGTCCAAACCGAACCGGGACGATGGTGGTCTGGCCGGGCTGCCTGATCAGGGTAGCGCCGCTCCTTTTTTTCGACATCGAAACGACCGGGCTGCGTCCGGATCGTGGGGCGCGGATCACGGAGATGGCGCTCGTCGACCGCGGGGAGGTACGGTTTGCATGGGAGGGCGCGTCGTCCGCTCCGGATGAGCACCCCGTGGCCGCACAGCTTCCCCCGCTGCTGCAACATCTACAAGCGGGGGTCGTCGTCGGCCATAACGTGTCGTTCGACGTCGGGTTCATTGCCTACGAGGCCGAGCGGGTGGGCTACGCGGGACCGCGCATCTGGTACATCGACACGCTCGCGCTGAGCCGGCGCCTCCTTCCATCGAGAGGCGATTACCGGCTCGACGGGCTGCTCGCGCATTTCGATCTGGTGCCCGAAGCCCCGCTGCACACGGCGGTCGTGGACGCCCGGGCCACCCAGGCGCTCTTCTGGTCGTTGGTCGATCGCGGCGAGCTCGAAACGCTGGCCGATGCGGGGGTCCGGCGGCTCGACTGGACGACGTTTTGACCCGGCTTTCGACTGGGTGCGCCGCGCCATATCTTACGATAGCGCTCGCATGGCCTCTGCGGCCGGGCGTGTTATCATGAAACGCCGTTGCGACATTTTGTCGCAGGGGTGCCCCCGCAGACGCGGGGATAGACCCGATCTCGTCGAGTTCTTCCTTCGCCCGGTCGCGGTGCCCCCGCAGACGCGGGGATAGACCCATGCCCCGGCGCCCCCGCCAGTCGGTGATGACGGTGCCCCCGCAGACGCGGGGATAGACCCGGCTTTTGCAGATTGGAC
>JAAAOL010000090.1 GCA_009908885.1 Bacteroidota bacterium
CTCTCCATCTGGCAGAAACGGCAACCGGAGAGATGCCGGATCAGGTCCGGCATGACATCCGATCATAAACGGTGCAGCCGGATTTGATATGGCTGCTGAGGACGTCGCATGGCCTCCGCCCCGCGTCTAACCGCCCGCCGCCAGTTCTTGCTGAACCCACCGCACCACGGTCGTCGCCATCTCCACCGCCTCGCGGTGCTCCGCCTGCGTCACGGGTTCCAGGTCAGCCGGGTACCGCGTGAGCACCGCATAGACAGAGAGACGAGCCGCCTCCTGAAAAGAGGCGGGCACGCGACGATGGGCCGCCAGCCGTTCGAGCAGCGTTTCGATGTTGTGCGTGCGCGGGACGCCCTTGCCGTGCGCGACGAGGAGCGCCTTCAGGGCCTTCTCGGTCGCCTGTTGGGCATGGAAGCACAGAGCTTCCGTCAGCACGGATTCCGGAGCCTCGATGCGGGCGAGGGCCAGGTCGCTGAGTGCATGCCGCATCCAGTCGCCGGGACTCCCGGGAGGCGGTGCGTCTTCATGCGGCATAGACTTCTCGTCCCTCCCGCAGGATCGACCGGTAGATCAGTCCGGGATCGTCGCCGTGGCGGGTCAACGTCTCCGGCGTCGCCACGAGCACGTCGAAGGGGTGTCCGTCTCCCGAAAGGTGCTCATAGAGGTGCTGCATCGTGTGGCGCTTGTGCGTGCCGTCCGGCATCACTACGAGCAGGTCGATGTCGCTGTCCGGCTGCCCCTCCCCGCGTGCTGCCGACCCGAACAGGATGATACGCAGCGGGTGCACGGCCCGGACGATCTGCGTCACGAGCCGTTGCACCTGCTCATCGTAGTCCGTCGCGGCCGTCGGTACGGGCATGATTGCGTTCGGAAATGGGCGAGCGTTCCTGATTAGGCCGTCACTTCCTCGGCCTGGCTGCTGAGGAAGTCGCGCAGGACGTAGTGGAGGATGCCGCCGTGGCGGTAGTACTCCACCTCGATGTCCGTGTCCAGGCGGCAGAGCGTCTCGAACGTGATCTCGGTGCCGTCCTCCTTGGTGGCGGTGACGGTCACCGTCTGCCCGGCCTCCAGGTTGTCATCGACCGGGATGTCGAACGTCTCCGTCCCGTCGAGGCCAAGCGACTTCGCGTTCTCGCCCTCCGCGTACTGGAGCGGCAGCACGCCCATGCCGATCAGGTTGGAGCGGTGGATGCGCTCGTAGCTGTCTACGATGACGGCCTTGACGCCCAGCAGGATGGTGCCCTTGGCGGCCCAGTCGCGGCTGGAGCCCATGCCATAGTCCTTGCCGCCGAGGACGACGAGCGGCACGTCGTTCTCGATGTAGTCCATCGCCGCGTCGTAGATCGGCATCACCTCGCCGCCCTTCAGGAAGTTCTTCGTGATGCCGCCCTCGGTGCCCGGCACGAGCTGGTTCTTGATGCGGATGTTGGCGAAGGTGCCGCGCATCATGACCTCGTGGTTGCCGCGCCGCGAACCGTACGAGTTGAACTGGAACGGCTTCACGCCGCGCTCGATGAGGTACTGCCCGGCGGGGCCGTCCGGCGGAATCGACCCGGCGGGCGAGATGTGGTCCGTCGTGGTCGAGTCGCCCGCCTTGACCAGCACGCGCGCGCCCTCGATGGGCTGGATCTCGGGCACCTCCGGCGTCAGGTCGATGAAGAACGGCGGCTCCTGCACGTAGGTCGAGGCTTCGTCCCACGCGTAGATGGAGCCCTCCGGAATCTTGATCTGGTTCCACGTCTCGTTGGACGTCTCGATGCCGTCGTACTCCTTCTTGAACATCTCCGCCGTGACCGCCTCGCGGATCGTATCGTGGATCTCGTCGGCGCTCGGCCAGAGGTCGGCCAGGTAGACGTCGTTGCCCGCGCTGTCCGTGCCGAGCGGCTCGCTGGTCAGGTCGATGTCGACGGTGCCCGCCAGCGCGTAGGCCACCACCAGCGGCGGCGAGGCCAGGTAGTTGGCCTGCACCAGCGCGTGGATGCGCCCCTCGAAGTTGCGGTTGCCGGAGAGCACGCCGGACACGATGAGATCGCCCTCCTTGATGGCCTTCTCGACCGGCTCGGGCAGCGGCCCGCTGTTGCCGATGCAGGTGGTGCAACCGTAGCCGACGAGGCTGAAGCCGAGCTGATCCATGTACGGCAGCAGGCCGGAGTCGTGCAGGTAGTCGGTCACCACCTTGGAGCCGGGGGCGAGGCTCGTCTTGACGTAGGGCGGCACTTCCAGCCCGCGCTCGACGGCCTTCTTGGCCAAAAGGCCCGCGCCGATCATCACGCTCGGGTTCGAGGTGTTGGTGCAGCTCGTAATCGCCGCGATGACCACGTCGCCGTGCTTCAGGTCCAGTTCGTGGCCCTCGTCATCCTCGTAGGTGCCGGTGTCCTTCAGGTCCTCGGCGTCGCGCCCGAAGCCTTTGGGTCCGGCGGGACGGGTGAAGCTCTCGGCGTACGATTTCTTGAGGTCCGGCACCTGGATGCGGTCCTGCGGGCGCTTCGGCCCGGCCACGCTCGGCACCACGTCGCCCAGGTCCAGCTCCAGCACGTCCAGGAACTCGGGCGTCGGCGAATCCGCCGTGCGGAAGAGGCCCTGCTCCTTCGTGTAGCGCTCCACCAGCTCGATCTGCTCCTCCGAGCGGCCCGTCTGGCGCATGTAGGCCAGCGTCTTCTGGTCGACCGGGAAGAAGCCCATCGTCGCGCCGTACTCGGGCGACATGTTGGAGATCGTCGCGCGGTCCGGCACGGTCATGTTGTCGAGCCCCGGCCCGAAGAACTCCACGAAGCGCCCCACGACGCCGTACTCGCGCAGCGTCTGCGTGACCGTGAGCACGAGGTCGGTCGCCGTAGCACCCTCGGCCAGCTCGCCCGTGAGGCGGAAGCCGACGACCTCCGGCATGAGCATGTAGATCGGCTGGCCCAGCATTACGGCCTCGGCCTCGATGCCACCGACGCCCCAACCGAGCACGCCGAGGCCGTTGATCATCGTCGTGTGGCTGTCCGTGCCGACGAGGCTGTCCGGGTAGGCCACGTCGAGGCCGTCCTCGGGGCGCGTCCAGACGGCGCGGGCCACGTACTCCAGGTTCACCTGGTGGCAGATGCCGCTGGCGGGCGGCACCACGCTGAAGTTCTCGAACGCCTGCTGGCCCCACCGCAGAAACTCGTACCGCTCGCGGTTGCGCTTGAACTCGATCTCGGCGTTGAGCTGGAGCGCGTCCGGAATGCCGAAGTGATCCACCTGCACGGAGTGGTCGATGATGAGGTGGACGGGCACCTGCGGGTTGATGGTGTCCGGGTTGCCGCCCAGCCGCGCCATGGCCGACCGCAGCGCGGCGAGGTCGACGACGGCGGGCACGCCGGTGAAGTCCTGCAACAGCACGCGCGCCGGCATGAAGGGAATCTCTTCCTCGGCCGGGTTCTTCGGGTCATACGACGCGAGACGCTCGACGTCGGCCTCGGTGACGGCGACGCCGTCGCACTCGCGCAGCAGCGCCTCCAGCAGCACGCGGATCGAGTAGGGCAGGCGGTCGATGTCGTACCCCTGCTTCTTCAGCGTGTCCAGGCGGTACAGATAGGCTGCCCCCGCGCCGGTGTCGAACGTGTCACGCGCGCCGAAGGGGTCTTTTTGTCGAACGGAGGCTCCGTTGCTCATAGCGGAAAGGCGTTGGGATAGTATCGAGATAACCGGGATCGGAGGATGACTAAGAACCTGTTTTAATTCGTGTCTGCAGGGCTCCGAGCGGCCCCGATGGGCTGCAAATCGCCCCCGATCTTGGTACGTAGCACCACTACGCACCGCGATCGAGGTCCGATTTTCGCCGCATCGTTACTCACTCTCGCCATCTGATCCAAAATCAAAACAGGTTCTAAAGGTACCCGATATCGGAAAACTTTGTTCGTGCCTCGCCCCGCCCAGAACGCCGTTCCGCCGAACTCTGAATGAAAAAGCCCACCGTTGCTCCCGACGGTCGATCTTCGGGCTGATGGGATCCGATGATACGGATTCAGCGTGTTGATGTCCGGATCCTGATGTCGCCTGTCGTGGTGCGTGGTCTTTGATGGGCACAGGCCATCGCTCCAGCACCGCTTTTTCACGCATCACGCAACACGCAACACGCAACACGAAGCTATACCGACATCGCCAAGCGAAAACGGTATAAGCTCGCCTCAGGACGCGTCCTGCTCCTGCGCCGCTGCGGCGGCATACGCCGAAGGCGGCTGGCCGAACGCCTCGCGAAACTGCTTCGAGAAGTAGTCGGCATCCTTGAAGCCGACGGCATAGGCGATCTCCGCCACGGTCCCGGCCTGCTGCCCCAGGAGCTGGGCAGCCCGTTCCAGCCGCATCATCCGGATGAAGCCGCTGGGCGAGAGCGACGTGATGGCTTTGAGCTTGCGCTGGAGCTGCCGCGTGCTCAGCCCCACCTCGTCGGCCAGCTGGCGGACGCTGAAGCCGGTGTCCTCCAGATGCGCCTCGACCACCTCCTGTACCCGTTCGAGCCAGGCCGCCTCCGCCGAGGGG
>JAAAOL010000030.1 GCA_009908885.1 Bacteroidota bacterium
CGAGGTGCAGTCGTCCGGGGCGGCCTGCGGCGCATCGAAGCGGAGATCGACGTGGCACGTCGCGCACGTCGTTAGCGTGTGGCTTCCCGTCAGCGGAAAGGCCGTCTGCCGATCGTGGTCGAACTGGAGCGAATCGAGCAGCGGCGTCCAGCCCGTCGTGCGGTGGCAGGCCGAGCAGTCGAGCCCCTCGGGCAGCGGGCCGTGCGGATTGCTCGACCGCTGAGCCTGCGCTGGAGCCGCAGACGCCAGGAAAACCAGCAACGCTATGATCGCTCTGTGCAGCATCAGCCCTCCCCGTGACAGTCGATGCAGTTGGTGCCCAGCGGCACGTAGCGCACGAAGGATGCCCCGTCGGGCGCCGTCTCCGTCGGGTGGCACTGCTGACACGCGACCGATTCGTGAGCTCCCACCAGCGGGAAGCGCGTCTGCGCGTGGTCGAAGGCCGCGATGCGAAAGCTCGTCGTCCCGTGACAGGCCGAGCAGGCGGTGTGCCCGTCGTCATCCGCGAACTGGCCCTGGTGCGGGGCGTCCGCAGCATGGCAGGTGGCGCAGTCGGTCGAGAGACCCCGGTAGGTATCGACGAGCGTGCTATCGGGTGCCGCGGTGCGGTGACAGTCGGCGCAGGCCGTCGTCGCGTGGGCGCCGGTGAGCGGGAAGCCGGTCTGGTCGTGGTCGAAGGCCGCCGCGGCCAGCGTCCAGCCGTCGGTCCCGTGGCAGTCGGCGCAGGCGGTGTGTCCGTCGGCGTCGGCGAACTGGAGGCCGTGCGGGTTGTCGTCGCGGTGGCACGTGGCGCAGGTCGACGTGTCGATCTCGAAGCGGAAGCCACCGTCCTCGGTGCGATGGCAGGAGGCGCAGGGCGTCGCCAGGTGCGATCCGGTCAGCGGGAAGTCCGTCGTCGCGTTGTGCCGCGCGATGCCGAAGGTGACGGGCCTCCAGCCGTCCTGGGTGTGGCAGTTGCCGCAGACGGCGCCCTCCGGCCGGTCGCGGAAGGTCCCGGCATGCTGGTCGACGTGACACGAAAGGCAGTCCTCGACCTGCAGGCGGGGATAGGTATGATCGCGGGTGGCGGCGATGAAGGTCAGGCGGATCCGCCCATCGGCGCGGGCGGGCGTGGCATGACACGAGCTGCAATCCAACGTGGCGTGCGCTCCGATCAGTGGAAAGCCCGTCGCCGCATGGTCGAACGACGACCGATCCAGCGCGACCAGCTGGCTCCACCCCTGTGTCGAATGGCATCGGGAGCACGTCGCCCCGAAGGCGCCTGCGTGCGGATCCGTGTGGCACGAAGAGCACTGCGCGAACGTAAGCCCCGCATAGCGGACGAACCGCGATCCGTCGGGGTCGGTTGCCGTGTCGTGGCAGGTCGCGCAGTCCAGCGATCGGTGCTGCCCCGTCAGTGGAAAGGCCGTGTCGTCATGCGTGAAGCGGGCCGCACCGTCCCACTCATCCGTCCGGTGGCACGTTTCGCAGGAGGCGTCCGCGAACTGGCCGACGTGCGGGTCCTCCGCCGCATGGCAGGTCTGGCACCGCGTCGTCAGGCCGAGGTAGGTCCGGTCCAGCGCGTCGTGCTCGCCCTTGAAGCGGCGCACGTCGGGATCGGTGATGAAGTCAGGTGTGTGGCAGCTCTGGCAGTCCGTCGTGACGTGGGCGCCCGTGAGCGCAAACCCCGTCCGCTCGTGGTCGAACGTGTCGGTATCGAACCGCACCAGGTCGAACTCGCGCCCGAAGTGCTCCTTATGACAGTCCGAGCAGGGCTGGTCGGCCACCGTCGCGTGGTAGCCCGTCCCCGCGTCGAGGCGCTGCTGGAGCGGCGTATGGCAGTCGAGGCACCGCACGGCGTCGATGCCGCGCTGGCCGAGGCGGTGGCACTGGGTGCAGTTGCGGATGCCCTCCAGGTCGCGGTGCGCCCGCGACAGCTCGCCCGGCGAGATGAGCTGTCCCTGGGCCGTCAGGCTGGGACCGCTGACCGCCACGAGGACCAGGAGAAGGAGGGGAGTGCGCACGAAAGTGAAGAATGTGTTAAGTGCTACATCGCCCGAGCGGCGGGATGGGCGGTGCGCACGATCTGCACAGGCCTACGAAAGAAATGCGCGGCGTCACGGGTGGAGGGCGTCGAGCTTGTCGAGGGCCTGGCGCGCTTTCGTCTGCATGGGGAGGTGAGTCTCTTGCTGGGCCACCGTCGTCCACACGCGGCGCGCCTCGGCGAACTGGCCCCGGTTCGCGTGAATCGCGCCCAGGTTGTAGAGCGCCGATGGATCGTCCGGGAACTGCTCCAGCATGGCCTCCGTGACGCGCTGCGCGTCGTCCCACCGTTTCAACATGCCGAGGGTCTGCGCGTAATCGAGCCACCCCTGGTGGTCGTCGGGCTGGAGGGCGACGTACGTTTCGAAGTGGGCGAGGGCGTCCTCGGCCTGATGGCCGTCCCGCAGCAGGCGGGCAAGCTCCAGGCGGGCCGTCGCATCGTCGGGCTCGGCGGCGACGCGCTGTTGCAGGGTGGCCATCTCCGCATGGAGGTCGGGCGTCACGTTGTCGCGGCTGGGCGAAAACGCGGCCTGCGGCGTGTGCGTCGGTAGAAAAGGCGACTCCGATGGCGTCGCAGAGGACGATGCCGGGGTGGATGCAGCCTGGGGTGCCGGGGGCGGTGCGGTGGGGCTTCCGGTGGTCGTGACCCAGACGTACGCGCCTACGAGAAGCGCCAGGAGGAGGCCGGGGAGCCCGAGGTTCTGAAGGGCAGACATCGTCGCGAAGGGGGATCAGATGAAGGGTTAGAAAATCCAGGTATACCCGAACGCAATTGCCACGCCAACGTGGATCACGAAGACGACGAGCAGGACGAGGGCGAGCGGCAGGTGCAGCACATGCCAGTACCCGAAGAGCCGCTGAAACGGGCGCGACACGTTGCGCTGCTGGCTCAGGCGGCGATGCTCGACGACGAGGGGGAGGGCCTCGCTCAGCGTCTCAGGGGGCACGGCAGCCTCGGTGAGGCGCTCGGTCAGACGCCGCCGCAGGGCAGGGAGTCGCACATCGAACCGGAGCGTGCGGAGCAGCGCATCGCCCAGCCCGCGCACCGGACGGGGCTGGGCCTGATCCAGCATCCCATGCACTCGCTCAGCGTCCCAGCCGGTCAGGGCGCTGAGGCGCGCCGCCAGCTGCGCCTGCTCTCGCTCGATCTGGTCATCCGCATAGAACAGGCCATTCATCGTCTTGGGAATGTGGACGTACACATACCGCCCGAATACGCCGCTGCTCACGACGATGGCCATGCTCCAGAAAGCAATCGAGACGATGTTGCCGATCTTAAACGTCGTGTGCAGCAGGATAAAAAAAGGACCCAGCGTGCAGAGGAAGATATGGAATGTCAACCAGTTGCGCAGCTTCCCGAACCGGTGAAGGGCGCTCCACCGTTTGCGCACGCTGTACGACGTCACCCCGACCAGGATCATCAGGCTGCCCACGATGCCCAGGCCCTGACCGATAAGGCCGGAGGGCTTGTAGAGGTCATGAAGCGGGGTGAACGGACGCTCGGTCAGAGGGGTCAGGAAGTACGGAAGGCCGTCGATCAGGGGGACCGCCGCGAGGGTGATCCAGAGGCCCGTGATAAGTGCCTGGCTCCGTCTGGACATGATGGAGGACGCAAAGGAGGCGCCGGCGAAGGGGCGACGATACGTTCAGGAAGCTATGCGCACCCGACGTCCCAAACAAGTCATGTGCCAGTTCTCCGCGCCCCGGCCCTCCGGGTCAGGCTGCGCCGCCCTTCTTCTGGGTCGAGAGGCCGAAGGGGAGGTAGAGCGGGCAGGAGCCGACGAGGCTCGTCAGCAGAAAGATCACGGCCAGCGCGCCGAGGATGATGGCGGCCAGGCCGCTGATCTGGCCGGTGAAGTACAACACGCCGATGGTGATGGCAATGATGGTGCGGATGGCGCGGTCGATGGTCCCCATATTCTTGGTCATGGCGAGGCAGGATGATGGTGGAAAGGTCATTCGTTGACGGCCTGTGTTGGGCTGTCATTGCATAGGATACGCCAACGCGGACCATGACGTCCGTGACAAAGTCACAGAGACCGATCTTCCGGAGTGCCGCCATCCGGATCAACCGTCGCGCGCCAGCCGACGCAGCTCCTCGGTAGCAGTGACCTGCACCTGCCCTCGCGACAGTCTCACCCATCCTTTGGCCTGGAAGTCGTTGAGCAGGCGGCTGATGACTTCGCGCGAGCTGCCCAGGTCGATGGCGATCGCCTCATGGGTAGTGTGCAGGAGGGGCGGGACGTCCTCGTCCGCGGGTAGCAGATAGTCGGCCAGGCGAGCATCCAGGCGGCGGAAGGTGATGTCTTCCACCAGCGTCATCACGTCGGCCAGACGGCGCGCCAGCAGGTCGAACGTGAAGTTTCGCCAGGCGTCGTGCTGTCCGACCCACCGGTGGAAGGTGGGCGCCGGGACGAGGCAGGCCTCCAGCGACGTCTCGGTCGTGGCGAAGGCGGGAAATGGCAAGTCGCTCA
>JAAAOL010000317.1 GCA_009908885.1 Bacteroidota bacterium
CGTCAGGCCGAGCCCACCGAAGCGCGAGGTGCCGTCCTCAGGCGGCGTCGTTCTCGCTGCCATTGCCGTTGCGCCCGCCGAGGTCGCGCGAGAGGTCGTGCGCGACGCGCCGCACCGTCGTGCCGACCTCGGCGATGCGTTCCGGCGACTCCACCTGGGCGGACAGCATCGCCACGGTGAGGGCGGCCCGCGGGTGGCCGTCATGGTCGAAGACGGGCGCGGCCACGCACAGGAGCTCGCTGTTGTACTCGCCATCGACGACGGCGTACTGCCGCTGCCGCACCTCGGCGAGCCGCTGCTTCAGGGTCTGCCGGTCGGTCAGCGTGGCTTCGTTGTAGGCCGCCATCCCGTGTTGGTCCAGGATCGCATCGACCTCGTCGTTCGGGAGCCACGCCATGAGCGCCACGCCGGTCGCCGTGCAGTGCACCGGCACGCGCGACTCCAGCTTACGCACGGCGGTGATCGACTTCGGGCTCTCCATCCGGCGCAGGTACACCACCTCGCCGTCCTCCAGCTTGCTTAGAAAGACCGTCTCGTTGCACGCATGCGCCAGGTCCTCCATATAGCGCTTCGAGGTGCGGAACAGGTCCGTCTGGTCGGCAAACGCGTTGCCCAGCTCCCAGAGGTGCGAGCCGAGGCGGTAGTTGTTCGAGTCCGGCTCAGTGACGACGCAGTGATGCTTGCGCAGCGTCACCAGGATGCGGAAGAGGGTGCTCTTCGGAATGTCGGACGCACGCGCCATATCGGCCAGCGACATCGCCCGGTGTTCCTCCGCCAGCATGTCGAGGATGCGAATGGCCCGGTCCAGGGAGGGGATGACATAACGATCGCTCATGAAAACAACCCGATGGAGGAAACACCTCCGCGTTGTGATTACCTAATGTGCAAGTGGGGAAAGTACGTCGACCCCACGCGAGAAACAAGCCAGATTTCGGACTCAGCAAGGAATACGGTACGATGCGAAAGGTAGCTCTCGTCACCGGTGGCGCAAGCGGCATCGGCTACGGCATTTCGACGGCGCTGGCCCGGGAGGGCTACGACCTCGCGCTCTGCGGGCGACGCGAAGCAGACCAGGTGCGCGAGGCGCTCGACACGCTACGCGGCATCGGCGCTGACGTTCTGTACGTCTCGACGGACGTCGCCGATCCCGACGACCGCACGCGCCTGATGGACGCCATCCGCTCGCACTACGGGCGGCTGCACCTGCTGGTCAACAACGCCGGGGTCGCCCCACGCGAGCGCACGGACCTGCTGGATGCCACCGAGGACAGCTTCGACTGGGTCCTCGGCATCAACCTGAAGGGGCCCTACTTCCTCACCCAGGCCGCCGCCGCCTGGATGATCGAGCAGCGCAGCGCCGATCCCGACTTCTGGGGCGCCGTCGTCAACATCGGCTCCATCTCGGCCACGATGGCGTCCACCAACCGGGGCGAGTATTGCATCTCGAAGGCCGGCCTCGCCATGGCCACCAAGCTGTGGGCCGTACGGCTGGGCGAGCACGACATTCCGGTCTACGAGGTGCGCCCCGGCGTCACCCGCAGCGACATGACGGCGGGCGTCCAGGAGAAGTACGACCGCCTCATCGAAGAGGGCCTGATCGTGCAGCCGCGCTGGGGCACGCCCGACGACGTGGGCCGCGCCGTGGCGATGCTCGCCCGCCAGGACCTGCCGTACTCCACCGGCGCCGTCCTCATGGTCGACGGCGGCATCACGCTGAGTCGGCTCTGACGTGTCCGGACCGCGAACAGCTTGCCCCGCACTTGATGCGGGGACGGACCACGGACCGCAGGTCGGAATCGACAACCGCACATCACAAATCGCCAATCGAAAATCGCCAATCGAAAATCGCGAAGTCCCATGCAGATCCAGGATCCCATGACGCTGACGCCCGAGCAGATCGCCCGGTACGAACGGGACGGTTACCTCATCGTGCACGACGTGCTCTCCGACGACGAGGTCGACGCCTTCGTGGCCTACGAACAGGAGCCCAAGCCCGAAGGCTGGCTCGACAACCTGCGGCACCACGTGGACGACCCGCACTGGGCGCGCCTCGCCAGGCACCCCAACGTGGTCAGCATCGCGCAGCAACTGCTCGACGGGGCGACGCCGCAGATCGTGCAGACGATGTACATGGAGCGCCAGCCCGCGGGTGACGCCGAGGTGGGCGACAAGGGCATCGCGCTGCACCAGGACCTGCACTACCTGCCCACCGAGCCGGACACGCTGATGGCCTGCTGGATCGCCCTGAACGACACCGACGCGGGCAACGCGGGCCTGTGCGTGGTGCCGGGCAGCCACAAAGACGGGCTCTACGAGGCCCGGAAGAACGAAGACGATCAGGAGCACGACGCCTGGGAGGTGGAGCACCTGATGCGCGACCGCGACGGCAACGAGTGGACGCAGCGCTTCTTCTCGTTCGACATCGAGGGCCTGGACCCGGAGGACATCGAGCGCCTCACCGTGCCCAAGGGCGCGGGCGTCTTCTTCAGCGGCTACACCATCCACGGCTCCTACGCCAACCGCTCCAAAGACCGCGTGCGCCGCGCCTTCGCCACGCACTACGTCGCCGAGGGCAGCTGGGTCGTCCGCGCCGACGTGCAGGACCTCGTCCCGGCCGTGTGAGTCGGTCGATGATTTCGCCATCCGGTAGAGACGCCTCGCCGAGGCATCTCTACAGTGTACCCGTATTTACTCCGTAGTCCAGACCAGCCCTTTCCATGCAATTGACCGAAGACGTTCCGTTTCAGGTGCTCCGCAAGACGTGGCAGCCCGTCGGCCTCTCGCGCGACCTCGCGGTGGGGGAGGCCCTCAGCTATCGGCTGTTGGACGAGGAGATCGTCGTCGTGCGCTTCGACGGCGGCCTCCTCGCCGCGCCGAACGCGTGTCCGCACAAAGGGATGCGCCTCAGCCGGGGCTACCTGGCGCGCGGTGAGCTGGTGTGCGCCTACCACGGCTGGCGCTTCGGGCCGGACGGGCAGTGCGCGGGCGTGCCCTCGCTGGAGGATCCGCCGCAGCGCCTGCTCGACAAGGCCTCGCTGACGACGTACGACGTGCAGGAGCGCTACGGTATGATCTGGGTCAAGCTGGACGACGACGAAGCCGCCCCGCTGCCGGACGTGCCGGAGTTCGAGGGCGCGGGCGACTGGGAGTACCTCGTCGCCGAGCCGATGGTCTTCCAGGCGGGCTTCCGGCGCGAGATCGAGAACTACCTCGACATGACCCACTTCGCCTTCGCCCACAGCGACACGCTGGGTGCCGCCGCCGACGTGACGCTGCCGCCGCTCGACATCACGCGCTACGACGACGGCTTCCAGATGGACGCCGACTTCCCCGCGCAGAGCGAGCCGGGCATTGAGCCGACGAAGCTGCAGAGCGCCCACCGCCGCCGCCAGCGCTGCTACCTGCCCAATTTCACCACCATCCGCCAGACCTTCCTGGACGGCGACGAGCGCATGCTGGTCCACATCCCGAGCCCGAACACGCGCGAGCAGTGCACCGTCTTCTGGTCGTTGGCGCAGCCCGCCGACTTCGACGGGCCGCCGCTGGCCGATCAGCTGGACTTCTCGACGCAGGTGCTGGAGGAAGACCGCCAGATGTGCGAGAACCAGGTGCCCCGGGAGGTGCCCATCAACCCGTCGCGCGGCGGCTGGGGTGTCCTCGTAGCGCCGGGCGACACGCTGGCCAACACGTTCCAGAAGTCGTTCCGCGGCTTTCTGAAAGAACACATGGCCGCGCCCGAACCTGCGGCGTCCTGACGCATCGGAAACTCTCTATTGCCAACGCACATTTCCTAGTGGCAATTCTTTACCAATCACGAATCGAGGTGAGGTCATGGAGGTTACGCTCGACAAGTTTGGCCGCGTTCTGATTCCGAAGGCGATTCGGGACCAGCTCGGCCTGGAGGCGGGCACGGAACTCGCCCTGGAAATCCATGACACCGAGGGCGGCGCGAGCGAGATTGCCCTCCGGCCGGTTCGCCCGCGTCCGGTGCTCGAAGAACAGGATGGCCTCCTCGTATACACGGGAGCCGTGCAGGACGAGGTCGACGTGGTCGAGCATCTGCGTCGAGCGCGGAACGAGCGCATTCGCACCTTCGCCGGACGTGTCTAGGCAGAGATGGCGGACAAAAGGACCATTTTGCTCGATACGTCTGTGCTCGTCCCGGCCCTGATCGAGCAGCTCCCGCAGCACGGTGCCGCAGCGCCGCTCGTGCGGGAGGTCATTCGGAACGACGTTCGGCTCGTCGTCGCCGCCCATGCTCTCGCCGAGTGCTATGCGACGCTCACGGCCTTGCCGCTGTCGCCCCGGCTTAGCTCCGGACAGGCGAATCACCTTCTACGACATAGCATCACGAATCATGCGACGGTAGTTCCTCTGGATGAAGACGACTATGCGTCCGTGCTCGACCGGGCCGCCGATCTCGACCTGCGAGGGGGCGCGATCTACGACCTGCTGCATGTTCGCGCTGCGGAGCGAGCCGAGGCGGACGCCC